>CANHAG010000046.1 GCA_947458525.1 Rhodospirillaceae bacterium
ATCCGCCTGCAGCGCCTCAAGACGGGGGAGCTTTTTGCCGTATCCTGCGAGGTCGGGGCGATCCTCGGCAAAGCGCCGGATGCAATGCGCGCGCGGCTTTCGCGCTACGCCCATGATATTGGTCTGGCGTTTCAGATTACCGATGATCTGCTGGATGTGGAAGGCACCCGCACCACCACCGGCAAGGGGGTGAAAAAAGACAAAATGGCGGGAAAGGCCACCCTGATTGGTGTGCTTGGCATTGACCGCGCGCGCGAACAGGCCAATACGCTGGCCACCCAGGCGGTGGAGCATTTAAGCGCCTTCGACCAGCGCGCGGATGCGCTGCGCAAACTCGCGCAGTTCGTGGTCACGCGCAAATCCTGACCCTGCTGCAGAAATCTTCCCATCTCGTGACGACACCCTCGCAACAGACAGAGGCCACCCTGTAACATACCGTTACAAAGCGTGATTTGTGTATCGCGTGCGCGTCTCCTAGTGTGCAGCCTGATGTATCACCTCAGGAACTGTGCGATGACCTCCTCCCTTCTCATGCAGCATACGATTGCTTCGCCTGTCAGCTGCGCGGGCGTGTCGCTTCATACTGGCGATATGGTGGATATGCGGATTCTGCCGGCGGCGGAAGATACCGGCATTGTGTTTATCCGCACCGATCTTGATGCACATAACCGCGTGCCCGCGCGCTATGATGCGGTGGTGGAAACCACGCTGGGTACGACCATCACGAATGCGCACGGGGTCACTGTGGCGACAATTGAGCATGTGATGGCGGCGCTTTGGGGCATGGGTATTGATAACGCTATGATTGAGCTGAACGGCCCCGAAGTACCGATCATGGATGGCAGCTCAGAGCCATTTGTATTCCTGCTGGAATGTGCCGGCCGCACGGCACAGCGCGCCCCGCGCCGGGTGATTGAGGTGCTGCGCCCGGTAATGGTGACGGAAAAAAACTCTACCGCCCGCCTCCTGCCGCAGGAAGGGTTTGTACTTGATATCACGATTGAGTTCCCTCATGCGCTGATTGCGCGCCAGCAGGCGCAGTATGATTTTTCGGAAACCACATTCAAGCAGGCGCTCTGCCGCGCCCGCACCTTCGGTTTCGCGCGGGATGTAGAAAAAATGCGCAGCATGGGGCTTGCCCTTGGCGGCTCGCTGCATAACGCCATTGTGCTTGCAGATGATGGTATTTTGAACGATGGCGGCCTGCGTTACCGCGACGAATTTATCCGCCACAAGGCGCTTGATTGCGTGGGGGATTATTTTCTGGCTGGCGGTATCATTCATGGGCTGGTGGAAACCACGCGCCCGGGTCACGGCATTAATAATGCCCTGCTGCGCGCATTATTTGCAGACCCGGCCAATTACCGCATTGTTACGGCGGAAGATATATCGCGCCCGGTGCGCCGGCCGGAAGTGGCGGAAGCTCATACTTCTGCACATATCTGAAGTGCTGAAGACCTGCGGTGGTTCTGGCTATTGCAATTTCCAGTGAACTGCTGCGCAAAATAACCCGGGATATCCTGAGCGAAAACATTGTCCTGCTTTTCTGAAGCTGGTTGAGTGGCTTCGTGGCGTATTCTCTTGAAAGAGCCGGGTCAGGATGCGGTGTTTCTTCGTTTTCTTTTTGCTGTTCAGCGTGCTTGGCCTGCACTCAGCCAGTGCCGCGCCGCGCCCCAAAACCTGCCTTGTGCTGGCGGGTGGAGGGGCGCTCGGCATCGCCCATGTGGGCGTGATTAAAGTGCTGGAGCGCGAGAACGTACCGGTGGATTGTATCGTTGGCACCAGTATGGGCGCCATTGTGGGCGGGCTTTATGCCTCGGGCTATTCGGCGGCAGAGCTTGAGGCGCTGGTAAAAGATTCCAACTGGGCGGATCTGTTTAGTGAGCGTGCGCCGCGAGAAGACCGCACTTTTGAAGACAAAAAAGATGATTATACGTTTCTGATTCCCTTCCGTATCGGCATTGATGAAAATGGCGAGCTTGCATTTCCTCGCGGTATGATCCGTGGTGATAAAATTGATGTGAGCTTCATGATTTTTGCCCTGCGATCAAGCCATATTCGCGAATTTGATAATCTGCCTATCCCGTTTCGCGCCATGGCCTCAAACCTCGAAACGGGGGATGCGGTGGAGATCAGCCGCGGCAATCTGGCGCAGGCCATGCGCGCGAGCATGTCGGTGCCGGCGGTGTTTACCCCGGCCGTCTATCCGCTTGATGATCTCGTGGGGCCGGAAAACCCTAAACTTCAGGCATCGAAAAGCCGCAGCAAGTTGCCGCGTGTCTATCTGGTAGATGGCGGGGTGGCCAATAACCTGCCAATTGATGTGGCACGCAAACTCGGCGCCGAGCGGGTGATTGCCGTGCATCTTCCGACGATTCTTAAAAACAACAAAGAACTGCGTAATGCGGTGGATATTGCCGGGCAGATGATTTCGGTCATGATTAAACACAACGAGGATCGCCAGCTGGCGACACTTGGACCCAATGATTTGCTGATTCAGCCCGATGTCAGCGCCTTTTCTGCCACCAGCTTTAATCAGGTGGAAGAAATTATTCCCAAAGGTATCAACGCTGCGGAAGCTAGAATAAAAGAGATGCAGCGCTTCAGCGTAAGCAAGCAAGAATTCAGCAGGATTCGCACTTCTCAGCTGCGCGCGGCACCACCGCCGGTGACGCTGGGTGCGATTGAAATCGACAACCAAACCAACCTTGCTGATGGGGTGATCCGCAGCTACCTGACACTCAAGCCGGGGGATAAGATCACCATTGCCGATCTTCAGCGTAACATCACCCGCCTGTATGGCACGGGAGATTTTTACACCATTTCCATGGAACTGGTGCCGATGGCTGAGGGCGAAGCCAGGCTTTCTGTGGAGGCGACGCCAAGCGATAAAGCAATGGCGGCTAAAGCAGAAACCCCGGCCAAAGGGGCAGGGCAGGGGGGCAGTGCGGCCATTACTCCCCCCGCCATTTCAGGGGATAGTACACCACCGGTGCAGTCACTGTTGCTGACCACCACATCAACCAATCAGGACAGGGAAACATTGCGCTTTGGCCTCAACCTTTCAGATGATTTTGAGGGTAATTCCAACTATAACCTTGCCATGCGTTATACCCGCCGGGCACTTAATTCACTGGGCGGCACGGCAGATGTTCAGGCGCAGATCGGGGCAAATAGCGGCCTGTTTGGCGAGTGGTATCAACCATTTGATGAAGGCGGAAAATGGTTCGTTGCCCCAACGGCAGTCTATGCCACATTCAATGCCGCGCCTACCACTGCCTCAAGCGGTGTTCAGCCTGTTGAATATCGTATTCGGGTCGCGCAGGCGGGAGCGGATATCGGCTATAACTGGAATTTTGATACCCAGCTGCGGCTTGGTTACCGGGGCGGCACAGGGGATGCGGAATTGAAAATTGGTGACCCTGTTGCGTTCGATGATGAAAATTTTGATCTCAGCTTCTTCACTGCCAGCCTGCAGCATGACAGTCTTGATAATGTCAATTTTCCAACCCGCGGCTACCGCCTGATTGGACGGGTGAGTGATTCAGATACCTCGTACGGGGCGAGCGATGATTACCGGCAGACGGAACTGGTGGGCACGCTTGCTAAAAGCTGGGGGCGCAACAGTATTGCGTTATCAAGTTTTGCCAAGCTGAATGTTGAGGATGACATACCCATTCAGGCCCGTTACCTGACCGGCGGGCTGTTTACTCTTTCCGGCTATCAGCAAGATGAGCTGATTACCGACAATTTCTGGCTGAACCGGGCGATTGTGGCACGGCGGATCTCAACAGATGGCTGGCTGGTCTCGCTGCCCGTGCATCTGGGCGGATCGTTTGAAATGGGATCGCTTGAAAAGGATTATTCGGATATCAGCCTGAGCCCAAGCGACCAGATTTTCGCCGGTTCGCTGTTTTTAGGGGTAGATTCGTTCTTTGGCCCTGTTTACCTTGCCTATGGTCAGGCGGAAGGTGGCGTCGGATCTGTCTATTTTTACCTCGGCAGAGCCTTTTAGTCGCTGTAGATGCTGGATGGCGTTAAATTGAATATGAAGCGGCTTGATAATAGTTGACTATAACACTATGTTATTTATATCCACCCGACAGGAACTGGTTGCTTTATCGACCATTCACACGTAAGGACGCGGACAGCGCATGACATCAGCGGTAAAACATTCAGCAATGAAATTCCCCATTTTCATGGATTATCAATCCACGACGCCGGTAGATCCGCGCGTGCTCGAGGTAATGCTGCCTTATTTTACCGAGAAATTCGGCAACCCACATTCACGCAGCCATGCCTACGGCTGGGAGGCGGAAGAAGCCTGCGAACTGGCGCGTAGTCAGGTAGCGCGGGTGATTCATGCGGATGAAAAAGAGATTATTTTCACCTCTGGTGCGACCGAATCCAACAATATTGCGCTCAAAGGGGTGGGTGAGTTTTATAAGGCAAAAAAGAACCATATCATCACGGTTGTGACCGAGCATAAATGCGTGCTCGATTCCGCGCGCCACATGGAAATGCGCGGGTTTGAGGTGACGTATCTGCCGGTCAAGCCCAACGGGTTGATCGATCTTGACCAGCTGCAGGCGGCCATCAAAGATACGACGCTGCTGGTCAGCGTCATGGCGATTAATAATGAAATAGGGGTGATTCAGCCGCTGGCCGAAATCGGCAAAATCACCCGCGCGCGTGGCGTGCTGTTTCACACAGACGCGGCGCAGGCGTTCGGTAAAATTCCCCTCGATGTTGAGGCAATGAATATCGATCTGATGAGTATTTCCGGACACAAGGTTTATGGCCCCAAAGGGGTGGGAGCACTGTATGTGCGCCGCCGCCCGCGCGTGCGTCTGGAGGCACTGTTTTCCGGCGGCGGGCAGGAGCGCGGCATGCGCTCTGGTACTATGCCCACGCCGCTTGTGGTGGGTCTGGGTGAAGCGGCGCGGATTGCGGCTGCCGAGATGAATCAGGAAGCTTCGCGCATCCGCTATTTAAGCGATAAATTTCTGCGCGCGACGCTCGACGGAGTGAAAGATGTATATCTGAACGGCGACCGCGAGCAGCGCTGGCCCGGTTGCATCAATCTGAGCTTCGCTTATATTGAGGGTGAATCCATGATCATGGCGATTAAAAACCTCGCCGTTTCGTCTGGTTCGGCTTGTACTTCCTCGTCACTTGAGCCTTCCTATGTGCTGCGCTCGATTGGGGTGGGCGAGGAACTGGCGCATACCTCCATCCGCTTTGGCATTGGCCGCTTTACGACCGAAGCCGAGATTGATGAGGCGATCCGCATCGTCAGCGGCTCGATTGATAAGCTGCGCGCCATGTCGCCCTTATGGGAAATGGTGCAAGAAGGTGTCGATTTAAGCAAGATCGAATGGGCGGGGCATTGAGAAATTGAATCAGACTGATTTTTTGTAATTGTAACCGGAGTAAACGAAAGGGATTTTTATGTTAGTTTATGCACTTGTGTTTCTGGCGCTGGCAGTCGTTTCCGCCGTGTTTGGTTTTGGCGGCGCAGCTGCCAAATTCGCCGATCTGGCGAAATTTTTCTCGCTGCTGTTTGTGATTCTGTTCCTCGTCAGCCTGCTTTACAGCAAGCTGCTGATCATCAAACATTCCATCGCGGGGATTCCGGTGCTGAATTACGCCGTCGTGTTCTTTATTCTGGCGCTTTTGGCCGGGGTGCTGGGCTTTGGCGGCCTGGCCTCAAGCTTCATGGGTATTGCCAAAATACTGGCACTGGTATTCGCCGCCATGATTGTAGTGGTAGTGATTTACGGCGCGATTATCGGGCGGAAGAAGGATTAGTTTCACCAAACGGAGACGGATATGGCCTATAGTGAAAAAGTGATCGATCATTACGAAAACCCGCGCAATGTTGGCTCGTTCGATAAGAATGATGCGGATGTGGGCACGGGGCTTGTGGGCGCACCGGCCTGCGGCGACGTGATGAAGCTGCAGATCAAGGTGAATAAATCGGGCGTGATTGAAGATGCCCGGTTCAAAACCTTCGGCTGCGGTTCGGCGATTGCTTCCAGCTCCCTTATTACCGAGTGGGTGAAGGGAAAATCGGTGGATGAGGCGTTGACCATCAAAAATACCCAGATTGCCGAGCATCTTGCCTTGCCGCCGGTGAAAATTCATTGCTCGGTGCTGGCGGAAGATGCAATCAAGGCCGCGATCAAAGATTATAAAGAGAAGCATCAGGGGTAAGTCATCCCGCCGCCGGCGCGTGACCATAACGTCAGGTGACCCCGGTAGAAGCCCGGGGTGACGCGGGAGGAAAGAGGGTTATAAAGAGGATTATGTTTTCCGTTCCGGGCAAGGCAATTTCGATTACTGACCGCGCGGCTGCGCAGATTCTGACGCTCATGGAAAAGCGCGAGAAAAAGCCGCTTGCCATCAAGGTGGGCATTCGCACGCGGGGCTGCTCGGGCATGTCTTACACGGTCGAATATGCGGATGAAATCGGCAAGTTCGACGAAGTTGTGGAAGAAAAAGGCGTGCGCGTGCTGATTGACCCCAAGGCGGTTATGTTTCTCATCGGCACGGAGATGGATTTTGTCGAAGAAAAATTCAAAAGCGGGTTTGTATTCAACAACCCCAACGAAAAAGGCCGCTGCGGCTGCGGCGAAAGTTTCAGCGTATAATTTCATTGCGCCCATGGGCGGGCGGTGGCATAGAGCGAGCCGCGATGCAGAATCATTTTGAACTTCTGGGGTTGGCGCCCGGTTTTGCGCTGGACGTAAAGGCGCTTGAAGCCGCCTATTTCGCTTTGCAGCGCGCCGCGCACCCTGACCGTCAGATCGGCAAAAGCGAAGCCGAGCGTATTGTCGCAATTGAACGCTCAATGTCGGCCAACGAAGCTTACGAAACCCTCAAAAATCCGATGACTCGCGCCGAGCACCTGCTGGCACTCTCCGGTGTGCGCGTCAATAGTGACAACGACACGGTCAAGCCATCGCAGGCGCTGCTCATGGAAATCATGGAGCTGCGCGAACAGATTGAGGAATCCCGGGCGGACGGTAAAAAACTGCTGGCGCTGGTCGCCGATATACGCCTCGCCGCCGACCAGTGCTGCGATGACCTTGCGGAAGCGTTTGCGGCGGGTGATCTCCACCACGCCGCCGAGCGCACGATCAAACTGCATTATCTTGGTAAGACGGTGGAAGAAGCGCATCTGTATCTCTATCGCGTCAAGGCCGCGCATCATGACGCACATTCGCATGAGAGCCATTGATGATTCACCTTCTACAGATTGCTGAGCCGGGCGAAACCCCGCTACCACATGCGGATACGGTGGCGGTGGGGATTGATCTTGGCACCACCCATTCGGTGGTAGCGATCGCTACCGACGGCAAGGCGGAAGCCATTCACGATCCAAGCGGCGCGGCGGTGATTCCTTCCGTAGCACAATACCGTGGCCCGCATGTGATGGTGGGGCATGAGGCGCGCCGCGCCTTCGCCGAGGGGGATCAGGATGTCATCAGCTCCGTCAAACGGCTGATGGGACGCGGGGCAGAGGATATTCCCGAAATTGCCGGCCTTCTTCCTTATGC
>CANHAG010000047.1 GCA_947458525.1 Rhodospirillaceae bacterium
CGCTCCCGCGCTGAGCAGGACGTGCTTGACGCACTGAAAAACCGGGGAGAATAGCCATGTCATCCTCCCGCCGCCGTAAGAGTTTCGCCCCGCGCTTCCGCCTCATGCCCCTGACCATCACCATGCTGGCGCTGGTGCTGGTGCTGAAACTACAGGATCTGGTAGTGGGCGGCACCACGCTGCGCGAAACCCTTGGCAGCGGAACGGCTTATGCCGAAGAAGAAGCGGAGACGGGGAAAGAAACATCCACCGAAACCACAGACGAAACATCTGAAGAGGCAAAAGACGAAGAAGGCGGGAAGCAGGTGAAGCGCGGCGGTAAACTTGCCAGTCAGGGCGAAGACGAAAAAGCCCTGGGGCAAGGAAAAACAACCGTGAAAGAGCTGGAAAAAATCAAGGCGAAACAGAATGCCGAGCAGTTTTCCAAGGTGGAAATCGATATTCTGACGAACCTGAGCAAGCGCCGGGAAGATCTGGACCAGCGCGAGAAAGAGCTGGATCTGAAAGAAGCATCACTCACCGCCGCTGAAACCAAGGTGAGCGATAAAATCCGCGAGATGAAAACCCTCAAAGAGGAAGTGGATAAAGTGCTCGCACTTTATAACGAGAAGCAGGATACGGAAATCCGCGGGCTGGTGAAAATTTACGAGGCGATGAAACCGCTCGATGCCGCAGCAATTTTCAACGAGATGGAAATGCCGATTCTGCTCGAGGTCATCGACAAGATGTCGGAGCGTAAAGTCGCACCGATCCTTGCAGGCATGAGCCCTAAACGCGCGCGTGACGTTACGCAGGAGCTGGCGGAGCTGCGCAAAGTACGCGCCGACCTCAAGAATCAGGCCGCCGGCATGTAGGCCGCGCCCTTTTCTGGTTGCATGCCGGGAGAAAACCTTACGTCAACGCCTCGCGCCAGCGGTCTTTATAGAAAAAGAGCGCGACAAATGAGGTCACCGAGGCAAAGACGAACAGGTAAAGAATCGAGGTTTTGTCGCCCGTGCTGCGGATGAGATATTCAGCAATAGAAGGGGTGAATCCGCCTACAATCGCACAGAAATTATAGGAAAGCGACATACCCGTATAGCGGATGCGGGTGGGGAAGAGTTCCACCAGCAGCGCCGGTACCGGTGCCAGATAGCAGCCGAGAATAAAGCCGAGCAGGCACTGGGCAATCATCACGTTCATAAAGTCGCCCGACTGCATCATCTGAAACGCTGGATACACGGCCAGCAGCATGGCAGCGATCGCCCCCATCAGCACTTTACGGCGGCCTATATGATCGGCGAGCACTGCCACCGGAAGGATGGGCAGAAGCATCGCCACCATGGCGATTGAGTTAATGAGCAGCGCCCTATCCTGCGCGAAGGAAAGATGCAGCTCCGAATAGGCGATGAAGTAAATAGCAATCGCATAAAACGGAATGGTGACGGACATGTAAATCGCAAAGGCCTCAAACATTTTGCCGGGGTAAATTGTGAAGGCATCTTTGACGGGCGTGGTGGAAAGTGTGCCTTCGGCCTTGGCTTTTTCGTAAACCGGGCTTTCCTCGCCATGCTCACGAATATAGTAGCCCACAAACCCGATAAGCACCCCGACAAAGAAGGGCAGACGCCAGCCCCAGCTCATGAAATCTTCCTCGGGCAATACGGTGGCAATAACGGTGGAGACAGCCGAGCCGATGAGAAA
Source organism: Rhodospirillaceae bacterium (assembly GCA_947458525.1). Classification (GTDB taxonomy): domain Bacteria; phylum Pseudomonadota; class Alphaproteobacteria; order Rickettsiales; family UBA3002; genus JAFLDD01. The sequence goes on from CANHAG010000047.1 coordinate 1,684, forward strand.
CCCGATCACCAGACTGAGCATGGTGACGCTGCCAATCGTACCGCGCAGCGTAGGTGGTGCGTGCTCCACCACATAGGACATGGAGCCACTGAAGGCACCGCCCAGTGAAATCCCTTGCAGAATGCGAATGGAAAGCAGCAGGATGGGCGCCGCGACCCCAATCATTTCATAAGTGGGGAGAAGCCCGATCATCCCGGTGGGAATCGCCATCAGAATCATCGAGGCAACAAGCGCTTTCTTGCGGCCATATTTATCACCGATCCGACCAAATAAAATCGCCCCAAGTGGCCTTGAAACAAACCCGGCGGCAAAGGTGAGGAAGGTGAGAATGAGGCTTAAGCTTGGGTCATTGGTAGGAAAAAAGAGCCGTGAGAACACCACCGACATATGTCCATAAAGCGCGTAATCATACCATTCGAGCCCGTTTCCAAGCATGCCTGAAACAACGACTTTCTTGTTCACTTTATGTTCTTTACTCATAAGCCCCCTCGCATGGTGAAGGGGGCAACTTACAGGCGAGCAACGCCCGTGGCAAACGCTGATGCTGCAGTGCGGTATAGAAAGGGTCGTCGCAAGGTCTCACCGCTTGGCAAACTGCAATTCCGCGAGGCGGCGATAGAGCGGGCTGGTGTCAAGCAGGGCGCTGTGCGTGCCCAGGGCTTCGATTTTTCCTGCGTTCAGCACTAAAATCCGGTCGGCTTTGAGCACGGTGGCGAGGCGATGGGCAATCACCATGGAGGTGCGCCCCACCATCACTTCCGCAAGGGCTTTTTGAATCGCCGCTTCATTTTCAGAATCCAGCGCACTGGTCGCTTCATCCAGCAGCAACAGGCGCGGGTTGCGTAAGATCGCGCGGGCAATCGCCAGGCGCTGGCGCTGGCCGCCCGAAAGCCTCACGCCTTTTTCACCCAGATAGGTATCAAACCCCTCGGGCAGCGTTTCGATAAATTCCAGCGCCGAAGCGGTGGCGGCAGCGGCGCGGATCGCGTCATCCGTCGCGTGGGGCGCACCGCAGCGTATATTTTCCCATACATTGGTCGAAAAAATAATCGGATCCTGCGGCACGGTGCCAATAAAGCCGCGCCAGTGGCGCGGGTGCAGGTGGCGGATATCAATACCATCTGCGCGGATGATGCCAAACTGCGGATCGTAAAACCGCAGCAGCAGCTGGAAAATCGTAGTCTTTCCCGCACCCGAAGGGCCAACAATTGCAAGCATCTCCCCCGGCTCAATACGGAACGAGACATTGCTGAGCGCCGGCGCATCCAGCCGCGAGGGATAGGCAAAGGTCACATGTTCAAACGCGATACGGCCTTCCGGCGGTTTCTTGAAGATATGCGGGTCTTTCGGCGCAGTGACAATGGGTGTCAGCTGCATCATCTCCATCAGCCGTTCGGTAGCGCCTGCCGCGCGTTGCAACTCGCCGATGATTTCACTCACCGCGCCGAGCGCCCCAGCCACCACCACCGCATAAAAAATAAATGCGGATAGATCGCCAGGCGTAATTTTGCCCTGCACGACATATTGTCCGCCGATATAAAGCACCGTGATGATCGCGCCGAAAATCAGCGTAATCGCAATCGCCGTGAGAAGCGCGCGGGTGCGGATGCGCCTGAGCGCGGTTTTCATTGTCTCACCCACGAGCGCGCCGAAGCGCTGTTCCTCGTAAGCCTCAAGCGCCATCGCATGGATGGTACGGATCGCGCCGATGGTTTCTTCAGCATGCGAGGTGAGATCCCCCACTTTATCCTGTGTTGCGCGCGAGAGTTTACGCACGCGCCGCCCCAGAAAAATCACCGGAATAATCACCACCGGCAGCATCAGCAGAACATATTCGGTAAGTGCGCGGCTGGTAATCAGCAGCATCACCACGCCACCGAAAAACAGCAGGCTGTTGCGCAGAAAAATAGAGATGGAAGATCCCACCACATTCTGCAGCAATGTAGTGTCTGTCGTCAGGCGCGATAGCAGATCGCCCGTGCGCGTAGTCTCGAAATAGCCGGTATGCATGGCGAGGATTTTGGCGAAAATATCGCGGCGTATATCGGCCACCACCCGCTCTCCCACCCAGGAAACGAAGAGATAGCGCGCATAGGTGGCAGCCGCCAGCACCAGCACTACACCAAGCAGAATCACATAGCCCGTACCCAGAAGCTCCGGGTTGCCCTTCGCAATCCCTTCATCCACCAGATATTTCAGCGCCGCGCCAATCCCCAGCACGCCGGAAGAAGTGATGAGCAGTGCAAGGGTTGCGCCCATCACCCCGCGCCGGTAAGGGCGCAGATACCGCCATAAATACCGCAGGCTTGACAGCCTGCCTTTGGGTAGTTCTTCATTCTGCTGTGTGGGGTAGGTCATAGTGCCAGTTCTTTCATCAGATGCGAGACAAGCTCGCGCCCGTCGGCAAGCATCCAGCTTCCTGATGCATGCAGGCTGAAATGCAGCCCGCCCGAAAGCGGCGAGGCCAGCCAGATCTGGCGCGAGGGGGCGTGTTTACTCACCACAAAACTGCGGCCGGCCGCAGTGCGGATGGTCAGAACGCCGCCTTGCAATTCCAGCTCTTCCAGTTCGCCTGATTCATAGCGCGGCTCAAGCTGATCCAAAAGGGCAGTGAGTGTGGCGTCGGCGAGGCGGTGAAAATCGGTTTCATCAGACATGGCGTCATGCTCTAGCACAAGGCAGGTGACGAGGCCAGCAAGTTACGCTAAGAAGCCGCGATGAGAGTTTTGGGGAAGAAAAAACGCCGCGCGCGGACGGGGAAGAAAAAAGCCACCGCCCGCAACCGTGTCTATGCGCGGCGCGCACCGAAAAAGCGCCGCACACCCAGAAAGCAGGAAGGGCGGCAGCGGTTTTTTGGCCGCGGCTTGAGCCTGCTGCTCACCCTGCTGGTGATTTTCGGCGCGGGATTCATTTTTATCGCAAAAGATTTGCCGGATATCAGCGCCCTCGAAGTAATTAAAAAACAGCGCGGCATCACGGTGGAGACAGAAGACGGCCAGATTCTCGCCACTTACGGCGATATTTACGGCCACTATATCACCTATGACCAGATGCCAAAAACCCTGATTCAGGCGGTAATCGCAACCGAAGACCGGCGATTTTTCGCCCATCACGGGGTGGATATCTGGGGCATCACCCGTGCCATGGTTCGCAATATCCGCGCCGGGCGGCTGGTGGAGGGGGGGTCGACCATCACCCAGCAGGTGGCAAAAAATATTTTCCTCACGCCCGAGCGTTCGCTTAAACGCAAGGCGCAGGAAGCGATGCTCGCCTTCTGGCTGGAATCGCGTTTTACCAAAAAAGAAATCCTCGCGATTTACCTCAACCGCGTCTATCTCGGCTCTGGCAGTTACGGGGTGGATGCGGCGTCGCTGCGCTATTTCGGCAAGCCTGCAACTGATTTGACGCTCATGGAATCCGCCATGATGGCGGGGCTGCTCAAAGCGCCGTCGCGTTTTGCGCCCACCAGCAGTATGGAGCGCGCGAAGAACCGCGCCCATCAGGTGCTGATCAATATGGTGGATGCCGGCATGCTGCGCGAGGAAGACGCAAAAGCGGCGCTCGAACAATATAAACCCTCCGACACGCTGCGGGCGGTTGAGGGCGGCAGCGTGCGTTATTACACGGACTGGATTGTAGATCAGGTGCCCGAACTGGTGGGAGATGTGGAAAGCGATCTCATCGTGACGACCAGCTTCGTGCCCGATCTGCAAACCAAAGCGCAGGATGCGCTCGAGAATATTATCGCCACGGAAGGCCCGGCAAAAAATGTTTCGCAGGCCGCGCTTGTGGCGATGACAACGGATGGTGCAGTGCGCGCCCTGATTGGCGGCATCAATTATTCCAAAAGCCAGTTTAACCGGGTGAGTCAGGCCAAACGCCAACCCGGCTCCGCCTTCAAGCTCTTTGTGTATCTCGCCGCGCTTGAAGCGGGGATGACACCCGAAAGTCTGGTGGAAGACGCGCCCGTGACCATGCAGGTGGGCAATAAACTCTGGACGCCGGAAAATTACAGCCGCGATTATAAAGGCCTGATTCCCATGGCGCAGGCACTGCGCGAATCGCTCAACACCGTTTCGGTACGGCTCAGCCAGTTTGCCGGTGTCTGGCGCGTAGCGCAGATGGCAGAGCGCCTCGGCATCCCCGGTATTCCTGCCCATCCTTCGATTGCGCTTGGGGCATCGGAAGTGACGCTGCTTGAACTCACTGCCGCTTACGGCCACCTTGCCAATCAGGGCTATAGTGTCACGCCTTACGGCATTTTGCGTATCCGTACCCAGAAGGGCGAGACGGTGTATCAGCGCGAAGGCCAGCGCGCCCAGCCAGTGCTGGCCAGCGGCACGGTGGAGATGATGAATTACATGCTGCTGGATGTAGTACGCCGCGGCACCGGCACCCGCGCCGCCATTGGCCGCGATGCGGCAGGAAAAACCGGCACCAGTCAGGAATTCAAGGATGCATGGTTCATCGGGTTCACGCCGCAGCTTGTGACCGGTGTCTGGGTGGGTAATGACACTAACCAGTCGATGAAGAAAGTGACCGGCGGCAACCTGCCCGCCATGATCTGGCATGATTTCATGATGCAGGCGTTGAAGGGCATTCCTGCCGAGCCGATCCCGAATAGTCCGGCCAGCAGTGAGGGTCTGTTACCCTGGCTCTTTGGCGGCACCATGACCACGCCTGAACCTCCCGTCACCACGCCCTCCCAGCCGCTGCCCGAGAATCTTCCCTTTGCCGTTCAGGGGCAGGCAGGCGGTACGTGGCTGCAAACCGCGCCGGAAGCAACCGGAGCAGATATCGAAGAACTGCCAATGCCCAACATGCCGGAAGAAGCGGTAGAAGCCGCCCAGCCCCCTTCAGATGAACCGGCTCCCGGATTCTGGAAAAAACTGGGCGACAAAGTGCCAAGCGGCAAGGTGGAATATAGCTACCCCAGCGATAACCGTCGGCATTAGCACGGGTTCAGACAGAATCATGCCACGTTGGCGGCCTGCTGTTTCACTTCCGCCCAGGCCCAGTCGAGCCATGGCATCAGGGCTTCAATATCTTTCGTTTCCACCGTTGCCCCACCCCAGATGCGCAGACCCGGCGGCGCGTCGCGGTAGGCGCCAATATCGTAAGCGATCTTTTCTTTCTCAAGCAGCGTGGCAATATCTTTCGCCACTTTCTGCTGCATCTCGGGGCTTAACCCAAGATACCAGCGATCTACAATCTTCAGACAGATGGAGGTGCAGGAAGTAATCTCTGGCCGCGCGGCGAGAAACTCCACCCACGGTGTGTGATCCACCCAGGCGGCCACCGCCTCAAGGTTTGCTTTGGAGCGCGTGATAAGTGCTGGCAAGCCGCCGATGGATTCCGCCCATCTGAGTCCGTCCAGCGCATCCTCCACGCAGAGCATGGAAGGGGTGTTGATAGTTTCGCCAGCAAAAATTCCCTCGATCAGCTCTGTGCCCTTGGTCAGTTGAAAAATCTTTGGCAGCGGCCATGCGGGGGTATAGGTCTGAAGCCGCTCCACCGCGCGTGGGCTGAGCGCCAGCATGCCGTGCGCCCCCTCCCCGCCCAATACTTTCTGCCAGCTCCAGGTAACAATATCGAGCTTACTGAAAGGCACTTCCATGGCGAACACGGCCGAAGTTGCATCACAGATGGCAAGCCCAGTGCGCTGGTCAGAAATCCATTCTGCACCGGGCACCGATACGCCAGATGTCGTGCCGTTCCATGTAAAAACCACATCGCGCGACCAGTCGGCCTTTGCCAGATCCGGCAGCTCGCCATAGGGCGCGTCATATACACGAAGATCCTTCAGCTTGAGCTGTTTTTTGCAATCTGCCGCCCAGGTTTTTCCAAA
>CANHAG010000048.1 GCA_947458525.1 Rhodospirillaceae bacterium
CGCTCGCCCGCGTCGCGCCCGCTTGCATCAATCAACGCATTTGCCACCAGCACCGTGCTTGCGCCCTGTTTCTTTCCCTTCTCGGCGGTGACATTGCCTTTGACCGCGTTGCTGCCTTCACTCGCAATCACAATCACGCCGTTTTTCTCAGCCACCGTCTGGGCGCGCACAGTCCCTTCGACCGCCACCAGACTATCCACCATCTCGCGGCCAGCGGCGGCCGTAATCAGCACCGTGCCACCATCGGCCGACACCGCGCCGGAGTTGCGTACCAGCTGTTTGGCCACGTCATTACTCACCGCCAGAGAAATCAGCCCGTCACCGGCCAGATCCACCACCGCCGTATCGCCCGAGGCCAGCGCCACTTTGCCCAGCCGCGCCTCAATCACCCCGGAATTTTCGACATGCGGGGCAACAAGCCCGACAAGCCCCGCCTCTTTCGCGGTGATCGTGCCCTGGTTAATCACCGCCGCATCCGGCTTGCCTTTGATATCCAGCTTGAGGGGGCCGCCTGCCATGAAATCTTCGTTGCGCGTATCGGCGCTCGAGACGACGAGGCTGTTCACATCCACCCGCGCGCCCTGCTGAATCAGCACGCCGTTCGGGTTGACCACCGCCACATTGCCATTGGCAATCAGCGCCCCCGCAATGCTCGAGGGCGTGTTCGACTTCACCCGGTTCAGCGCGAAGGATGACGAAGAAGGCTGGTGAAACTGCGTGGTTTCATTCGGCGCAATATCAAAACTGCGCCAGTCAATCACCGCGCGTTCGGAATGCTGGTGAATATCCACCCGCGCAGGCGCGTTCACAATCGTGGCAGACCCGGCCGCCACCACGCCATCTTCAGGGTTGGCAAGCCCTTCGTTTGGCGTAAGCGCCGCCACACAGCCCAGCGCAGACGCCGTAAGTAACTGGCGGCGCATGACCCGGCTGTGATGGTCAGCAGTATCTTCCTGATACGTCTTTCGACCCATTTGTACCCATTTGCACCCTTTGTGAGCCTCATTTTAGCACAAAACCGCCCACTATTGAAGAAGCTTCTGAAACAGGCTTCCTAAGGTCGGTTTTAAGCAAGCTTTTGAATGCGAGGCAATTCCCGCGCCATAGTTCCCGGGCTTTGCGGGAAATTTGCCGCGCAGAGCGGCAGAAAAATTACACTTCCTTGATTCTGAGGCAATTACAGCCTCTACATCGGAAGCAGGGGCGACCAGGCCGGGTCAGAGGCATCGGTCGGGGTCATGACCTCGCGCAGATTATGGCCGGTGATGTCGATGGAATAAAGCCGCGAGCGCGACCCCTGACGCCCGGGAAATTCACGGGTGAAAACCAGCACCCGGCCATTGGGCGCCCAGCTTGGGCCTTCATCGAGCCAGCTCTGGGTGAGCAGGCGCTCGCCCGACCCATCCGGCCGCATGACGCCGATGTAAAACGACCCCGCATGCATTTTGGTGAAGGCAATGAGATCGCCGCGCGGCGACCAGACCGGCGTGCCATAGCGCCCCTCGCCGAAACTGATGCGTTTGATATTCCCGCCATTTGCATCCATGACGTAAAGCTGCTGCGAGCCGCCGCGATCAGAGTTGAAGGTGATGTATTTTCCATCCGGCGAATAGGAGGGCGAGGTGTCGATATTGCCGGGGCTATCCGTCAGCCGGCGCATCTGCCGCGTGCGCAGATCCATTTCATAAATACTCGTCTGGCCGCCTTTGGCGATGGACATCAGCATACGCGAGCCATCGTGATTAAAGCGCGGCGCGAAAGACATGCCATCAAACCTGCCGAGCATTTCCTCGCGCCCTGTCTGCAGATCCCGCAGGAACACGCGTGGCTGACGGCCAGCGTAAGACATGTAAAGAATTTCCTGCGTATTGGGCGAAAAGCGCGGGGTGAGAACAAGCGCGCGCCCGTCGGTTAAGAATTTATTATTCTCCCCGTCCTGATCCATGATAGCGAGGCGCTTGATTTTGCGGTTCGCAGGGCCGGTTTCAGAAACATACACAATGCGGGTGTCAAAATAGCCGCTTTCCCCCGTCAGGCGTTTATAGATTTCATCTGAAATCAGATGCGCCACGCGCCGCCAGTTGCGCGCGAAGGTGTTATATTCCTTCCCCGCCACCTGCTGCTCGGCCAGCATGTCCCACAACCTGAAACTCACCCGCAGCCGGTCGGCCCCAACAGGCGTGGCAGTGCCGGAGATAACGGCCTGCGCGTTAATCTGCCGCCAGTCCGCAAAGCGCGGCACCTGATCGCCGTTGGTGATCTGCTCAATGAAAGCCGAGGCCGAAATTGGCTTAAACAGGCCAGAACGCTCAAGGTCGCCCGCGATGACCTCGGCAATCTGCCGCCCTACATCCGCCCCGCCAGCAGGGGTGCCGGTAAAGGGGGTGACAGCCACGGGCAGCGGGTCCACATTGCCGCGGGTGATATCAATTTTCAGCTGCGCCGAAGCCGCAGCCGGTAAAAACATTAAAGACAGGAGCAACAGCAAAGAGCGCATGAATCACCTCACGGGAGAGGCCACTCATAACGCCCAATATTTTTCGACGCAAGCGGGGAATCTTGCCGCAGTGGATTAGGCTTCCGCCTTCACTTTTTTGCTGCGGGCAGGTGCGGGAACAGGCTCAAGCGGCGCCTCGGGGTCTTTGAGCACATAGCCGCGCCCCCAGACCGTTTCGATGTAATTATCACCGCCCGATGCATCTTCGAGTTTCTTGCGCAGCTTGCACACGAATACGTCGATGATTTTAAGCTCCGGCTCATCTACCCCGCCATAAAGATGGTTGAGAAACATCTCCTTTGTGAGGGTCGAGCCCTTACGCAGACTGAGCAGCTCTAAAATCCCATATTCCTTACTGGTCAGATGCAGCTGCTTGCCATCCACCTCCACCGCGCGGGTATCAAGATTGACCATGAGTTTGCCGGTGCGGATGATCGATTCCGAATGCCCTTTCGAGCGGCGCACGATCGCCTGAATCCGCGCAATCAACTCGCCCTTATTGAAGGGTTTGGTGAGGTAATCATCCGCCCCATAGCCGAGGCCTTTGATTTTCTGATCCGGGCCCGAAAGGCCAGAGAGAATCAGAATCGGCGTGTTGATTTTCGCCGCGCGGAACCGGCGCAGCACCTCGTACCCGTCAATATCGGGCAGCATCAGATCGAGAATGATAATGTCGTAATCATAAAGCTTGCCCACTTCCAGCCCTTCTTCGCCAAGCTCGGTCGTGTCGCAGATAATGCCCTCGGAAGCGAGCGAAAGCTCAATTGCCTTGGCGGTGGAGGGATCATCTTCTACCAGTAATACGCGCATTTTCTTCCCCTCTTTTTTACAATGCTGGTTTGGCCAGATCATGGGTGCATAGGTCGTCACCCTTGAATGGTTAATATACTATTAATAATTAAACCAAACAACTAGAATTTTAACTATTTACGCTTTAGTAACTTTCTGGCGATACAAGCTAATAAAATACTGTTAACTATAATTTAATTTTTTCAAGCCAGTAACTTCTCTTACCTTTTTCACTCCTCTGTGGCGGCGAAGTTACATTAATACCGCCCATGGTTCGCCCTGATGCTTAGCCGCTGGCACCGGCGGGTTAAACCTGTTACATTTACTGGCAATGAATTCACGCCTCCATCAGCATTTACTCAGCGAACTCGAGCGGCTGCCCGCCCTTACCCTCCACGGACGGGTGACGGCGGTGAAGGGTCTGCTTGTGGAATGCACCGGTATTTCGCAGGCACTTTCCGTAGGCGCGCGCTGCAAGGTGCAAGGCTCACATGCCAAAGATCACGAAATTTTATGCGAAGTGGTGGGGTTCAAAGAAGACGTGGCACTGCTCATGCCGTTTCGCTCGGTAGAGGGCATCGGGCCGGGGGCAAAAGTCACCCCCGTGGCCAGCGCCTCAGCGGTTGAACCTTCAGCGTCATGGCTTGGCCGGGTGGTGAACGCCATGGGCGAGCCGATTGATGGTAAAGGCCCGCTGCTCAAAGGCCCGCTGCCTTATGCGCTGCGTGCCTCGCCCCCGCCGGCAGCCGAGCGCCAGCGCGTGGCGGGCAAGCTTGATCTTGGCGTGCGCGCCATCAACACGTTTCTCACCTGCTGCCGGGGGCAGCGCCTTGGAATTTTTGCCGGCTCCGGCGTTGGTAAATCCATTCTGCTTTCCATGCTCGCACGCTACTCGCAGGCAGACGTGAACGTGATCGGTCTGGTGGGTGAACGTGGGCGCGAGGTGCAGGAATTTCTTGAAGATGATCTGGGGGAGGAAGGCATCACGCGTTCGGTCGTCGTCGTTGCGACTTCTTCTGAATCCGCCCTCATGCGCCGTCAGGCGGCCTATACCACCCTCGCCATTGCCGAATATTTCCGCGATCAGAAAAAACAGGTGCTCTGCCTGATGGATTCAGTCACACGCTTTGCCATGGCCCAGCGCGAAATCGGGCTTTCTGCCGGCGAACCCCCCACCACCAAGGGCTATACCCCAACCGTCTTTGCCGAGCTGCCGCAACTGCTCGAGCGTGCCGGGCCCGGGCGGGCGGGGCAAGGGGCAATTACGGGGCTTTTTACCGTGCTGGTTGAAGGGGATGATACGAATGAGCCGATTGCCGACGCCGTGCGCGGGATTCTTGATGGCCATATCGTGCTTGACCGCGACATCGCCCAGCGCGGGCGCTACCCGGCAATAAACATTCTGAAATCTGTCTCGCGTATGCTGCCGGATTGCAATAGCGAGGAAGAAAACCAGCTGGTGCTGATGGCGCGCCGCTATCTCTCTACCTATGAGAATATGGCCGAGCTGATTCGGCTGGGCGCTTATCGCCGCGGCTCGGATCCGGATGTGGATCGAGCCATGCATTTTTATACACCGCTCGAGCAGTTCATCACCCAGCGCGAGCATGAGTCCGCGACGCTGGCAGAGGGCTATGCGCAGCTCAGCACGATTTTATTCGGGCAGAAGAAAGAAAAAGCGTAAGCCATGAAATCCCTCCCCACCCTGATGCGTGTGAAGCAGCGCGAGCTGGATGCGCTCAAGCGCCAGCAGGCAACGCTCGAAAAACGCCGCGATGATTTGCTGAACGCGGTCGATCAGCTGACCGACCAGCTGGTTCAGGAATTAAAGGCCGCCGAAGGCCTGCCCGATATGGCGCATTTTTTTGGCGGGTTTTCCGCCAGCATCAAAAAGCGTCAGGAAACCATGCACGCGCAGATTCGAAAGCTCGAAGGCGAGATCGATAAACTCGCCCAGTTAATCATGGTGGCCTTCAGCGAACTCAAAAAACTCGACCTCGCCTATGCCGCATGGAAAAAGCGCGAGGCGGAAAAACTGCGCCTGCGCGAACAGCAGGAGATGGACGAAATCGGCATTCGCGGCTATGTGAGGAAAGATGCGGTATAAGCTACTTGTTGCTGCCTTTATGCTGCTTGCGGGATGCTACAATCCTTCGAGCATCCAGCGCAGCTATGTAAGCCAGCGCGATGACTGCCAGCAACAGGCCGAGCAGAAAATGCAGAAATTTGATACGCCCGGCCGGCAGATCAGCGCCTCAAGCCGTAATGCGGAACTTGTGTCCCTGTTCAGCGACTGCATGGCCAAAGGCGGCTGGCAGGTGGCCTCACCCAAACGCAAAACGCCCACACGTGCTACGGCGTCGCCTTCTCTGCCTCGGCTGAGTGCGCCTGTTACCGCTCCTCCTGCGGCGCCTGTTACAGCACCGGCGCCCGCACCGGTGCCTGTCTCTGCCCCTGCGGCAGCTTCACCTGCGGCGCCAGCAACCTACCAGCCTGTCACGCCGGGGCAGTGATTGTCTGCTACGTTCCGTTGGTCTGGCCTTACGGATAAAGCACATGCTTTGCCCAGCGGCCATCTGCCAGACGGTTATAGAGCGCGCGGCTATGCAGGCGGAATTCGCCCTGATGCCAGAATTCGATATGGCGGGGAACCAGCCGCCACCCGCCCCAATGCGGCGGGCGGGGCACGGGGCCGTTCGCAAAGCGCTCTTCCATTTCCTTAAACCGCGCCTCGAGTATAGCGGGGCTTTCAAGCGCCTGCGATTGCAGCGACGCCCAGGCGCCCAGCTGTTTATTACGTTCACGCGAGGCAAAATACGCGTCCGACTCACTGGCGCTTGTTTTTTCCACATGCCCCTCAATACGCACCTGACGCTCCAGCGGCATCCAGTAAAAACACAGCGCCGCGTCGGGATTTTTCGTCAGCTCCTCGCTCTTGCGCGAGTGGTAATTGGTGAAGAACACGAACCCCTTCGCATCCGCCTGTTTGAGAAGCACAATGCGCGCAGAAGGCTTGCCCTCCACCGTGCTGGTGGCGAGCGTCATGGCCGTAGGCTCGCGGATTTCCGGGTGGCGCCGGGCTTCCTCAAGCCAGTCGGTAAACTGGGGGATCGGGTCTTCCATGCCCCCTTCATAGCGCGGACGGAACAGCACGACAAGTGGGGTTGATTACAGGATGGCGGTTGCCGACTTGTATTTCACTGGAAAGAAAAAATAAAACAGGCTAAACTTACAGAAAATTTCGCACGGGAGAGGGTTCGCATGAAACAGATTCTTGTCACCGGTGGCGGCGGATTTATTGGCTCGGTCATGGCCGGGCATCTCGCAGATCGCGGGCGCTATAATGTGGTGGTGTCTGATTTTTTCGGCGCAACTGAAAAATGGCGCAACTTGAGCAAACACCGTATTTACGACCTCATCACCCCGCAGGAAACCTTTGCGTGGCTAGACGCCAACAAACAGCGGGTGGAGGCGATCGTGCATATGGGGGCGGTGTCCTCTACTACCGAAACCAATGTGGAGATGCTGCTTGAAAATAATTTCTCCCTCTCCCGCTCTCTTTGGAACTGGTGTGCGGAATATGGCAAACGGCTGATTTATGCCTCCTCCGCCGCAACCTATGGCGGCGGCGAACACGGGTTTGAGGACAGGATTGATATGGAATATCTCTCCCGCCTGCACCCGATGAACGCCTATGGCTGGAGCAAGCAGATGTTTGACCAGTTTGTCTCGCTGACACTGGCGGATGGGGGGAAAATTCCGCCGCAATGGGTGGGGTTGAAATTCTTTAATGTGTATGGCCCTAATGAATATCATAAAGGCGACCAGAAATCCGTCGCCTGTACGATTTTCCCCCATGCCAAACATGGCCGGCCGGTGCATCTGTTCAAATCCTATAATCCGAAATACAAAGACGGCGAACAGCTGCGCGATTTCATCTATGTGAAAGACTGCGCGGCGGTGATTGAATGGCTGATTGAAAACCCGCAAGTGAACGGTCTGTTCAATCTGGGCAGCGGCAAGGCGCGCACCTTCAAAGACCTTGCCAATACGGTATTTGCTGCACTTGGTAAGGCACCGGCGATTACCTATTTCGAGATGCCAGAACATATCCGCCCGAAATATCAGTACCTGACCGAAGCCAATATGGCCAAGCTGCGCGCCGCCGGCTATACCCGCCCCATGACCTCGCTCGAAGACGGTGTGAAAGATTATGTGCAGCATTATCTGATGAAGGACGA
>CANHAG010000049.1 GCA_947458525.1 Rhodospirillaceae bacterium
CGCGCCAATGACCGGCGGATTACGATTGAAGACATCCAGAAAAAAGTGTCTGCGCATTATAATATCAAAGTGTCGGACATGCATTCGGCGCGCCGCTCGGTGGCGATTGCGCGGCCGCGGCAGGTGGCGATGTATCTGGCGAAAAAACTCACCACTAAATCCCTGCCTGAAATCGGCCGGAAATTTGGCGGTAAGGATCACACCACCGTGATGCATGCCGTGAAGCGGATTGACGAGATCTGCAAGGCCGATCAGGAATTTGCGGATGATGTGGAACTGCTGATGCGCATGCTGCAAAGCGCTGCGTAGCAGCGCCTGCTAAAGCGTTCTAAATCTCAACTCTGGCATTCCGCGCGTCACCGGGCGAAAGCCCTCCATGCAGGCCTTGCGCATAATTGTCATCAAACTGTCATATTTCCTTAACGGTTTCTTAACCATATTCGTAGTATTGGTCGTTTCTGCGTAAAGGGGGGGCTTAGGTAAGCGCCACCGTGCAAACAAAACCTTAAACGGATGGAGTGAAAGATGAGTGGGCTAATGAATAAAGAAGCGCTACAGTTTGTCAGGGATTTTATCAGTGGCAAAACTGAGATACCGCTGCGAGATCTTTTAAACCAAAACAAGCTAATTGCCAGCGTTTTAGCTGAAGGCCTTTTAAATGGCCGAACTAACGTCACGGCTGGGGAACTTACAGCGCAAATTGATGGTAATCACCCGATAAGAAAAGATGTCGTCAACGCTATTCGAGCCATTAAAGGGCCAATTACTCAAGAATCTTTGACGGAAGCCTTGCGAACACCTGTACTTAATGGTCTGGCAGGTGCGGATAGAAATGGTAACGGAGGACTCAACATTCAGGAGCTTGCCCGGGAGTTTCAGGAAATGAAGGGCGATAAGCCAGTGGACATTCCGAATGGTCAGCAGGTGCCGCCGCTAAGAACGCCGGGTGGACCATCGAAAGCACCCCCCTGGCTTGCCTAATTATCATTCGCCACACGTTCTTTGGCGGGCAGTGTGTTGTCATTTCTGTCGGATTTTGATTTTTCCTGATGCGCCGGCTTGCCCGCCCCGGCCTCAGCTTTAGCCAGCACCTGTTGCAGCAGCGCCTTCACCGCCACAATCTCAACGCCCTGAGCAATCTGCACCGTCACCTTATCTTCGTCAATTCTGGTGACTTTGCCGTAAATCCCGCCGCCGGTGATCACTTCGTCACCTTTTTTCAGCGCGCCGAGCATAAGCTGGTGTTGCTTATGGCGCTTCTGCTGCGGGCGAATCAGCAGGAAATAAAAAATCACAAAAATAAACAGCAGCGGCAGCAGGCTGGTGAAGGGATCCGGCGCGGCCGCCGGGGTTTCCTGCGCGGCAGCAAGGCTGGGGGCAAAGAGCAGGAAAAAAGCAATAAGGGTATTACGCATAGAGCCTATTTCAGTTTGGTTTCGGTGAATTCCACATGCTTGCGCGCCACGGGGTCGTATTTCTTGAATTTCAGTTTTTCCGTCTGTTTGCGGGGGTTGCGCTTGCGTACATAAAAATAGCCCGTATCCGCTGTGGATTCGAGTTTCACCAGAATAGTTGCTTTTTTTGCCATAGATTCCTCGTCGAATTAGGCGCGCAAGATACGGATTTCTTCCTCCGTGTCAAGGGCAGAAGGGGAAGCGGCACTTTCTCCTGTAGTTACCACGATTCCGCCGTCGCTCAGGTGGTTGCGCCGGCACTCCCCGCCTCCGCTCGTCTTAACCGGTCATTGATGGCTTCGCCAAGCCCCGTTTCCGGAATAGGCATGACGGCGATGGCGCGGTAACGCCCATCATCCAGCGCGCGCAGAAACGCGAAGAGATTTGCGGCGGCTTCCACCAGATCCCCCGAGGGCGAGAGATTCAGCATGCGCCCCGCGCCGGGAAGCGGGTGCGCGCCGAAGGCCAGCAGGGCTTCATCCGCCCCGACGCTTGTCGCATTGCGCCTGACGGGGATGGAAGGTGCATAATGCGCCGCCATCTGGCCGGGGGATTTGAGGATGCGCTGATTCGCGCTTTCATGCGCCTCTCTATTTATCCCCCCCGCCAGCGGGGGGAGGGTTTTTTCTATTCCCCCCTCCTGCTCCCCCCGCTTGCGGGGGGAGTGATCTTTGCCCGCCTGTGCCTCATTATTTATCCCCCCCGCAAGCGCCTCTATATTTATCCCCCCCGCAAGCGGGGGGGACGTAAGGGGGGGAATGATCGCAGCATCCGCACCAGCCGCAATGTTCCCCCCTCCTTCTCCCCCCGCCTGCGGGGGGAGGGTTTTTTGCGTTCCCCCCTCCTGCGGGGGGTGAGGGAGTGAACTCTCAATCATCTCCCGCGTGACCGCGCCGGGGCGAAGGATGATGGGTATGTCGCCGGTGAGATCCACCACCGTTGATTCCAGCCCTACTGCACATGCCCCGCCATTCAGCACTGGCACGGCAACCCCAAATTCAGCCCGTACATGCGCGGCCGTAGTAGGGCTCACACGGCCGGACTGGTTCGCGCTTGGCGCTGCCACCCCGCGCCCGAATTTTGCCAACAACCGCCGCAAGATCGGGTGGGCGGGCACGCGCAGCGCGACCGTATCTCCCCCCGCCAGTGCGAGTGTGGATAGGTGTGTGGGTGAGGCTGTGGGAAGCACCAGCGTCAGCGGCCCCGGCCAGAATTTTGCAGCCAGATGCTCGGCCATCTCGTTCCAGCGCGCATAGTGTTTCGCCATGGCCATATCTGCTACATGGATAATCAAAGGGTTAAAGCTAGGCCTTGATTTTAATTGATAAATATGCGCCACCGCCCGGTCATTTTCCGCATCCGCCGCAAGCCCATATACTGTTTCGGTGGGAACTGCGGCCACCTCCCCCTTATTCCAGAGGGTTAGCACGGTATCTTCATCTATAAAATCAATATATTGTGGATAACTATGTTGCATTTGACAATATATAGTAGAGGCGCTAGATTGCGTGTGAAGTCATCGCTCGGCAAGTAAACTAGAAAAACTCTCTTCCTTTTTCACTCCGCGATGATTGCCCGTCGGTACGTTTCTGGCGGGCAATTTTCGTCGGGGCAACTAACGATAAACCAAAAACGATAAAACCCAAAAGGCGACACACAGGGTGCTAGCACGCGTTATCACGATTGCACAGCAAAAAGGCGGTGCGGGGAAAACGACCATGGCGGCGCATCTCGCCGTGGCACTTGCCGCGCGCGGGCGTGTGCGCGTTGCAATGATTGATATTGACCCGCAAGGATCGCTCGCCCAGTGGTATCAGGTGCGCGAGTCGAGGCTTGGGACGGAGGGCACCGGCCTTACCCTTGCGCAGATTTCCGGCTGGCGGGTGGAAAGCGAGATTGGCCGCCTGCGCCAGTCGCATGATATCATCCTTATTGACTCGCCCCCCCATGCCGAGCTTGAGGCGCGCACTGCCATCCGCGCGGCGGATCTTGTAGTGGTTCCCCTCCAGCCCAGCCCCATGGATATCTGGGCGACGAGCGCCACCATTCAGGTCTGCAAGCAGGAGCGGGTGCCCGTGAAAATGGTGCTGAACCGCGTGCCGCCCACCGCGCGGATTACGGAGGCGATTGCGGGCGAAATGGTGGGGCTGGCCGCCAGCCGCTTCGGCAACCGCGTGGCCTATGCGGGGTCGCTGATGCAGGGGCTCGGCGTGACGGAATCTGACCCGAGTTCAATCGCCGCCGAAGAAGTGCGTGCACTCGCGCGCGAAATCATGCAGTATCTGAACCGTAAAGCGAAGGCAAAAGCGGCGTAGCTGCGCGAGTTGCTTAACAAGCTGGGAATCGTTATCCGGCACGACAGGGTAGATAACGCCACTGAACCGGCTCTCACCCTTCACAGGAACGCGTCATACGCCGACTTGATGTTTTGAAAAAATTTTTAACAGGAGTTGTCCATGCATGAACCGCTTTATTATACCGAGCATGACTCCGACCTTGGCAGGTTGCTGCTGATTGGCTCGGCGCGGGGGTTGCGCAACATTGCGCTGCTGGAAAAAGGCGAAGCTGCAGCTGCATTTCTTGCTGCTGAGTGCGGGAGCGCAAACCCGCTCGCCATGCCCGGGTTTTTTGCCAGTATCTGCGGCGCGATTGATACCTATCTTGAGGTGGGAAAACCACTCAGATTACCCTGCGACCTGAAACAGGGCACGCCCCTGCAACGCGCAGTGTGGCTCGAGATTGCACGCATCCCTTATGGCCAGACCATCAGCTACAGCCAGCTGGCGGAGCGTGTTGGCTTCCCCCGCGCCGTGCGGGCGGTGGCGAGCGCCTGCGGCGCCAACCCGCTGCCGCTGGCCATTCCCTGCCACCGGGTGATTGCCAAAGATGGCACGCTCGGCGGGTTCTCACTCGGCGGGCTGGCGGTGAAAGAAAAACTCCTTGCCCTGGAGTCGCGCCTGCAATTTATTGCCGCGTAAACGCTGATTTTCTGCCTTTTTCTCCGCTTCCTGCGCAGTGAAAATCCCTAAAATTTTAGCGATTTATCACAGGAAAATAATCCTGAAACCGTCATCAAACTGTCACAAACGGATGGTATAAGGAAGCCATGGAGAAAATTTTATGAGTAAAGAATTAAAATCCTCGCAAACCTTCGATGGTAAAGAGTGCCGCATCGCTGAGTGTAGCGTAGGTATCCTAGAGAAATACTCTGCTATCGAAGCGTTGCATGGGGCGTCAGTACAAACCAATACACAGCCCCCTGTTGCCTGCGCTCCGTCTTCTAGGCTTGGAGTTTTTGCCTTCAATCCGGTTGGCGGTAGATCCCTTTCAATCGGCTAATCCCCTCACCTTTTGAATCATCTGTAAGACGATTACATAATCAGGAATTTTGTCATTCCCGCGTAGGCGGGAATCTAGCTGGCGGCGCGTCCGCGCCGCGAGATTCCCTACCGACGGGGACACAATACATTCATTGTGTCCCCATGGTTCTTATTACTCCCCCCGCCCTTAATCCCTCCCCCCGCAGGGGGGAGGTTAGGAGGGGGGCATGATGGGCAATAGAGCGGCTTATAACGCCCCCACCCTAACCCTCCCCCTGTGGGGGAGGGAAATCACCGACGGGGACACACCGACGGGGACACACCGACGGGGACACAATGAATTCATTGTGTCCCCATGGTTCTTCTGTCCCCATGGTTCCGTCCGCGCCGCGAGATTCCCTGATGCTGGATCCCCGCTTTCGCGGGGATGACAACTGAAAATGCGTTATGCATTGGTCTCATTATGCCAGTTCCATTCTGCGTTATAAGTAAATGAAAAGGAGCTGTTATGAATATTCGTCTCCATGAAATTAGAAAAAATTTGAGATATTAATGAAATTTTAACCTTTTTTCTGTATGGTGGTGCTGTGAAGGAGTGTGTAGCGACCCATGGCGACTGCCCAACAGAATAGAGGATCTGCCTCGCCGGATGGTTCGGTGAGGGTGGATGAGATAGCTAGGGCAATCAATGCGCTGCGCGACGAAATAACTAGTTCCACCAACCTGCCCGAAGGAGTCAAGAGCGCTCTGCTCTCCCGGCTGGATTCACTCAGAGGTCCGGGGATTTATCTACACACGATAAGAAATCTGATATTTGAAATGGAGCGCGCGCTGCAGGGGCAAAAGGCGATTCAGGATGTCAGAACCATGCTGACGGCGGTTCTGGATGCGACCTATGTGTATGAGGCTGCGGCTATCCAAGAGAACACCAACATCATAGAGAAATTGTTTGAAGCAGACCCGGATATATCAGGCATATTAAACGACGAGAATGTTAAAGCGACTATCCGCATTCTGAGTGAAGACCCTCCCTTCAATGAAGCACAGCTTAAAGCAAAAAGCGCCGCTGATGTGGGTGCGAATATGGGCGCAGGATTAATTCGCACATGGAATGCTGCGCATGTGGATGCTAAAGAGCGCGGGGAGATGCTGGCAGCGCTTGATCGCTTCGGTCGCAGTGCGGCACTCAGCGAGGAACATCAGCAGACGCTTTTACAGCTTAGGATTTTGCTGCAGGAGGGGTATGTTTCTCAGGAAACCTTCGACTTAGCGAATAACAACAAACTTTTCAACAACATGCCGCTGCTACGGGAGCGGGTGCTTATCGATGGTCAGGCGCGTGCCATGGAACGCGACGCCGTAGAAGCGCTGATGCCCGCAGCCCAGCGCGAGGCGATTATTGCCGCTGCCCAAGCGCAGAGGATTCCGACCAATGGGCACCTGCTTGATGTGGCGGATGCGCTGCGCCTGCGCGCGCCAGACGACTCCAGCCTTGAGCCCTTGCGGCGAACCGCCGAAGCGGTGCGTGTTGGCGCGGTGTACAGCTCCGCGATGGATCTGCTTATGCAGCCCCAGAACGAGCGGATTCACAAAGAGTTTTTTGCAGCGCGTGGGGAGCAGCGAGTTACC
The DNA here is from genome assembly GCA_947458525.1 of Rhodospirillaceae bacterium. Lineage (GTDB taxonomy): Bacteria > Pseudomonadota > Alphaproteobacteria > Rickettsiales > UBA3002 > JAFLDD01. The sequence goes on from CANHAG010000049.1 coordinate 6,404, forward strand.
ATCCTCGACGGGATTTACCACGAGGCCAATGGCCGCCCCATGCCCCAGCATGTGCAGCATGTGGTCAGACTGATGGTGGATACACTCCAAACCCCGGAACAGGTAAGGGGATATCTCGATGCCGCAAAGCAATCGGCCATGGACGGGAATCTGAATGCAGTCAGCAACTATATGGGCCATCAAATTGCCCTTCGGCTGAATGAGCGTGCGCAAGGGGGTGACACGTATGCAGCAGAAAATTTAAAGAACATGAAAAATCTGGGCGCGCATATTACCGCAATAAGGGCGATTGACTCCGCTCTTGCCGACTGTATCGAGGTGCAGATGCGTCAGTTCGCATTTCTTGGAGTGCAGCGGGATGGCCGCGTGCCTTATGATGCGATGCAGGCAGCTATTGCCGCTGAGCTTGATGCCTATAGGCGATCGGGTGACAAGGCCAATCCTCAGGCCGTTGAGAGGCTTGGGGAGCTGCAAAAGCAAATCGGTAACCGGGGTGGTATTCAGGCACCGGGGTCACCTGAAACACCACGCCAACACAAAGATTTGGGTGCTATAGGTGCCGCGCTTCTACAAAGCGGCGTGGCGACTGCAAATAGTCGGGATTCTTCTGTTCTCAAAGGCACGCCCCTTGCCCTTGCCGATGTTACAGGCGGGCAGGAAATAACTGACGGAACTCCTCACCCGGCGCCTGCTGCGGGCATTCCACGGGCTGCCGCCGTGCTACCTGCTATGGCTATAGTCTGAGCTGCGCTGAGTGCCAACGTAACGGGCTGGCGCGATATATACTTGCAATCTTGCTGCGTCTGGGCTGGTATAATCGGCGTATGACGGAATCACTCATCAAACAGGTTGATTTAACGCCGCCGGGCGGGGCGCACAAGGTGCTGATGCATAGCTGCTGCGCGCCCTGCGCTGGTGAGCTGATGGAGCAGATGCTGGCGAACGGTATTGATCTTACCATCTTTTTTTATAACCCCAACATTCACCCCAAAAAAGAATACGAGATTCGCAAGAACGAAAATATCCGGTTTGCGGAAAAAATGGGCATTCCCTTTGTGGATGCGGATTATGACGTGCAGGACTGGTTCGCGCGAGCCAAAGGCATGGAGGCA
>CANHAG010000050.1 GCA_947458525.1 Rhodospirillaceae bacterium
ACCATCCTGAACGGACCGAATTTGAACCTGCTTGGCACCCGCGAGCCGCAGATTTATGGCACCGTCACGCTTGCGCAGATCGAAGGCATGTGCCGCGAGACGGCGGAAAAATATGGGTTTGAAATCGATTTCAGGCAGAGCAATCACGAGGGGGATCTTATCGACTGGGTACAGGAAGCGGGGCGCAATTCGGCTGGGATCATCATCAATGCCGGGGGCTATACGCACACATCGGTCGCGCTGCATGATGCGCTCAAGGCCGTGACTATCCCGGTGATCGAGGTGCATCTTTCCGACCCCAAAACCCGCGAGCCATTCCGCCATCATTCCTATATTGAGCCGGTGGCAAAAAAAACGATCAGCGGTAAAGGCGCACAAGGCTATGTGCTGGCGATCGAGGCGCTCACCGGGTGACGCTCACGCCCGAATTGCTGCTAGCCGCATATGCGCGGGGCTATTTCCCCATGGGGCAGAGCGCTGATGATAAGGCGGTGGAATGGTATGACCCCGACCCGCGCGGTATTCTGCCGCTTGAACATTTCCACCTGCCGCGCCGATTCAGGCGTGTGCTGAGCCATCACCCCTTTACCTTGCGAGTAAATGACGATTTTGCCGGGGTGATTGCGGCCTGCGCAAAAATGCGCCCCGAACGCCCCTCAAGCTGGATTAACGCCCCCATCCGCGATGCGTATATTGCGCTGCACACTATGGGGCATGCGCATAGTGTGGAAGCCTGGCAGGATGGTAAGTGCGTGGGCGGTCTTTACGGCGTATCGCTCGGTGGTGCATTTTTCGGCGAAAGCATGTTTTCGCACGTTGCGGAAGCAAGCAAAATCGCACTCGCCACGCTGGTAGAAATCCTGCGCGAGGCGGGCTATCTGCTGCTGGATACGCAATATGTGAACCCGCATCTGCAGCAGTTTGGCGCCATCGAAATTTCGCGTGCGGATTACAGGACGAAGTTGGAAAATGCCTTGAGTGCCTCGCCCAATCCATCGAGTCTTTTTTCTACCGTTTCGGTGCGTAAGGGGCTGGCCTCGGCATCCAGCGCCAAGGTCAACTGACCATTCACCCGGCGAATTTCCGCATGGTGCAAATTACCCGCCCGCCCGCCGGAAAGCTGAAACGCAAGGTTGGCTGCAAGCCCCGCGCAGCGCGCCCAGAGCCGCTCGCGTTCATCGAGCAGTTTAAGCTCCGTGCGTTCGGATTTCCACTTGGTCTGGTAGCGGTGGTAAAGCGCCAGCGCCAGCATGATGCGCTCTTTATGATCCATGCCTTTGAGGGAGGATTGAATGATGCGGTGATACGCCCACTGGGCACGAAAATTCGGGTCGATGCTCCAGGCCAGTTCGGATAAAATGCTGAGCGCCTGACGCAGGCGCCGCCAGCCGATCGGCTCCTGCGAAAAGAGCGGATCCATCCAGCGGAATAATTCTTCGGCATATTCGCCCTGTCGGCCGATCAGTGCGGCAAGGTCGGTGGCGGAGGCAAGCAGCGCGTCCTCCTGCTTGAGTTTGGGGCTGAGCAGATCATAGAAAAACCCCTCGCGAATACCGCTGACGGAAAACATCACTTCCGGCGCGGCGGTTACTTCCAGCAATTGCTGCAGCACCAAAGCGGTGGGTACCATCGTGGGCGCGCGCTTTTGCGAAATTCCCGGCAGATTAGCGATTTCGCTGGTGCTCATGCCGACGAGCTTTTCCACCAGCTGCGTAATGCTGCGGCGCGACATGACATATTCATGCACAATGTTAAGCGGGTAATGTGTCTTGCGCATATGCAGCTTGGCGAGGTTACGGAATCCGCCGCCAATCGCATAAAGACAATGCGGATGCGCATTTTTAAGCCAGGGCACAGATTTAAGCTCGCGCTTGATCATCTCCTGCATGGATTTTACCTTGCCTTCGCTCGCATCCAGAATCCTGAGCGAGCCGAGCTTGCAGGTGGTGGTCTGCCCGATTTTATACCGCTCGACCGAGGCCAGCTCCATACTGCCCCCGCCGAGATCCGCCGAAATGCCAAGCGGATCATGTACCGAGGCGATGATGCCGCCGGCCGCCAGCTCTGCCTCGCGCTCACCGCTGATGACATTGATGGTGATACCAAAGGCCTCTTCCATCTCCTTCACGAATTTGCGACCATCTTCTGCGTCGCGCACGGCGGCGGTAGCGAGAATATCAAGGCTTGCGAGCTGTAGCCGTTCCGCCATTACCAGAAAACGCGCCAGTGCAATTCTGGCGGCAGCAACGCCCGCGGGATTCAGGCGCCCGGTACGCGCCAGCCCTCTGCCCAGTCCGCACATATATTTTTCATTAAACAGCGGCAGGGGCACGCGTTTAAGCGCGTGATACACCACCATCCGCACTGAGTTGGAGCCGATATCGATGATGCCAATCAGTCCTTTGGGGTAATCCGCACTGGCCGTGTTATATTTAATGGGCATGGCTACCGTGATTTTTTGCGGATGCGCTGGGCAGGGGCAGGCGCCGGCGCAGGGGGAAGGCCGATTTTCTGCAGCGCCTTGCCGCGGCCAGACAGGCTCGGGTTATGCATGAAATAATCATGGGCGGCAAAAGCCGTACTCGCGCGGGTGACGCGGTGATAGGTGCCGTCGGGCGAAAGTATCCAGCTTTGCCGTTCATCCTTAACATTGGCCGTCAGAATCTGATCAAGAATCTGAGCGTGAACGGTGGGATTCAGAATCGGAATCATAATCTCCACCCGGTAGTCGAAATTGCGCGGCATCCAGTCAGCCGAAGAAATAAAGAGCTTGGCCTTGGGCGAGGGCAGGCCGTGGCCGGCGCCAAACGCCACCATGCGCCCATGCTCCAGAAACCGCCCGACAATGCTTTTGACGCGGATATTTTCGGAAAAACCCCTGATCCCCGGTTTCAGCCCGCAAATACCGCGCACGATGAGCTCAATCTCAACACCCGCCTGCGAGGCGGCATAAAGCGCGTCGATCATCACCGGGTCAATCAGCGAATTCATCTTCGCCCAGATGGCGGCTTTGCGCCCGGCTTTAGCATGGGCGATTTCTTCATGGATGAGTTTGAGAAGCCGCCGTCTCAGATGCAGCGGTGCCACCGCAAGCTCTCGGAATTTGAGCGGCCGCGCATAGCCAGTGACGTAATTAAAGAGGTAGGAGGCGTCCTGACAGAGATCAGGATTGCAGGTGAAAAACGATAAATCCGAATAAATTTTGGCAGTGGTGGGGTGGTAATTGCCCGTGCCGAAATGTGCGTAGGAGCGGATTTTCTGCCCCTCGCGCCTGACGACGAGTGAGACTTTGGCGTGGGTCTTCATATTTACAAACCCGTACACCACCTGCACGCCGGCTTTTTCCATATCCCGCGCCCAGCGTATATTGGCCTCTTCATCAAACCGCGCCTTGAGTTCTACAAGAGCGGTGACCGATTTTCCCGACTCCGCCGCGCGGATGAGCGCCTTCACAATCGGCGAATCCGCACTTGTGCGGTAGAGGGTTTGTTTGATGGAAATCACCTGCGGATCGCGCGCGGCCTGCTCCAGAAACTGCACGACCACATCGAAGGATTCATAAGGGTGATGCACCACAATATCTTTTGCCTGAATTGCTGCGAAACAATCCCCTCCATAGTCGTTGATGCGCTCAGGAAACCGCACCTTGAAGGGTTCAAACTTCAAATCCGGGCGGGGGAGATCATAAATCTCACTCAATTGCGACAGCCCCACCATGCCTTCCACCGCCACCACATCTTCCGCCTCGGCCGGCAGGTGTTTCAGCATGAACTTGATGAGATGCTGCGACGCGCCCTCTTTCATTTTGAGCCGCACTACCCGGCCATAGCGCCGCTCTTTCACCGCTTTATCAAGGTAGCGCATGAGGTCGGCCGCCTCTTCCTCTACCTCCAGATCACTATCGCGCAGGATGCGGAAGACGGCATCTTCCACCAGCGTATAATGGGGAAAGAGGAGCGAAAGAAACAGGCGGATCACGTCTTCAAGCAGAATGAAGCGCGCGCCTTTGCCGGTCTCAAGCCTGATGAAGCGCGGCTGCGTATGGGGAAACTGAATCAGCGCCACCATTTTCTTGTTCTTCTTGCGCGGCAGTTTCATCTCAAACACCTGCGCAATGCCAAGGTTGGGAACGAAGGGGAACGGATGCGCCGGATCCACCGCAATGGGTGTGAGAAGCGGAAAGATATTGGCCTCAAAATATACGCGCAGCCATGCTTTATCAGCCGCGCTCAGCCGATCCTGCGTCACCACGCGGATACGTTCTTTCTCAAGCTGCTTGCGCAGCTTAATCCACGCCAGCTGCTGTTTTTTCATCAGATCCGTAGCGGCGTGATGAATGCGCTCTAACTGCTGGCGGGGGGTCAACCCGTCGGCCGATTTGCTCTCAATTCCCTGATCCAGATTATCTTTCAGCCCCGCCACCCGCACCATATAAAATTCATCAAGGTTATTGGCGGAAATCGAGATAAACCTTAGCCGCTCAAGCAGGGGAAGGGAGGGGTTCATCGCCTCTTCCAGCACCCGCGTGTTGAAGGCCAGCCATGAAAGTTCGCGGTTGAAAAACCGGTATTCGGGGCGGGTGAAATGCGCCGCAACCAAAGCGGCAGAGGGAGCGGGCGGGGGCAGAGGTTTTTTCATGGTGCAGTGCAGCTTGCCTGTTGGGTTAAATCCTGCGAAAGGGAGGCAACGCTCTATACCGGATTTTTCCGGCAGCGAAAATGAGTTTTTCTAAAAAGGATAAACGGGAAGATGTCACCAGTGCCGCGCCGTATTTTTATTCTGCGCCATGCCAAGGCCGAAGCGGCCGATGGTCGGTTGCAGGATCATGCCCGCACCCTCACCGCGCGGGGGGTGTTGGATGCGCGCCGGCTGGGCGATTTTCTTGCGGCGGAAGGCTCGCTTCCCAGCCTTGTGCTTTGCTCCACCGCTGCGCGGGCGCGCGGTACCTATGATGCGCTCGGCTGGCAGGTACCGGTGAAATATCTGGAGCGCCTCTATCTCGCCAGCGTCGGGGATCTGATTGCTGCACTGCAAATGCTGGATGATTCGGTGCGGCAGGTCATGATCATCGGCCATAATCCCGGCCTGCTTGAGGCGATTGTCTGGCTGATGGCAGATGCACGGTACGAAAAAGACATTCGCCAGCTGACGCGTAAATTCCCCACCGCTACGCTCGCCGAACTTGAACTCTCACTTGGTGCATGGCGTGATCTGGCACCTGCCACTGCCACCCTCACCCGCCTGCTGATGGGGCGGGAACTGCCGGAGATGCGCGAGCCAAAACGGGCGTGAATTCTCTGTTTTTCCGTTCTCGGATCCACTCATAAAAACACCGCCTGAGCGTTTCCACTCAGGCGGTGCGATCTGCGTGTTTCCTTAACTTTAGAAGGATGCGCGAATCCGAAGCTGGCAGTTAACTTCGGTCCGAGTGGTCGCATACGTTGCTGGTGTAGTGGTGAGCCAGCACGAGGTTGCAGAAGCGGTAGCCGCACCCGCATCGGTGGGCGACGCTTCGCCGGCTGATGCTACCGAATCCGCGTTTGCCCCAAGATTTATGGGTCGAACGTTTCCGGCATTCGGCACGCCATCATCCATTTTGAAGTCGATATTAAACGCATCGGTTGGCGTGAGCGCATCTCCCGGGGCAGCAGAGAAAACCCCCGTCGTCGCCGCGGTCGCACCAATGCTTGATAGCAAATAGTAGTGCAGCCCGCCTGATCCAATCGGATAAATACGCCCGCCTCTTAACTTGTTAGAGGGAATATTCGTGTTTGAAGGCGTGGTCGCTCCCGCCGTACAAACCGCGGTAGCGCCAGTGTCAATAGGGTCTGCAATCAGGTTGGCGCTCGAGAGCTGAGCATAGAACATGAGCGGCTCCCCGACAAAGCTGAAAAGAGCAGTCGAACCGGAGGACTCGATCACCCCGTTACCGTTACCAAGACCTCTGCTTGCGCCCGTACACCCTCCCGCCGGAAGGTTGAAATTGCTAGGACTTGCAACATCCCCCGGCAGGGCGTTATATTTAGTGCGGAACGTACTTGCTGCAATGTCATAGTTGTCGAACTGTTCAATCTGGCTGCGCAGCTCGGCAGCCTTGATCAGATCCTGACCCACAAGAATTCCACCCGCGAGAAGACCCAGAATCACCAGCACAATGGCCAGCTCGATCAGGGTAAAGCCTTTTTGTAATGAAGAACGCATGAACAGCTCCTGAAGAAAAATGAACCGAGAATCAAAAAGAAATATTGCGTTGAAGCTTGCGCCCATTTCTGAAAATTCGCAAGCGATTTTATGCGGATATACCAATTTTTTAAGTCGGATTTATCTAAAATATGTGGCGCATTTGACACGATATAGTGGACGGGTTTCTTGCCACCTGCTGAAATCCCTGCGCATCAGCACGGTCTACGCCGCACCGGCAGATTTCTTGATAATCCCGGTGGTGCTGTAGCCTTCTTTCAGCGGCAGAAGCTCCACTTTTCCGCCGTAGGATTCGACCAGCTCCCACCCCACGACCTTGTCTTTCGTGTAATCTGCACCCTTCATCAGCACATCCGGCCGCAGGGCTTCGAGCAGGGTGAGGGGGGTGTCTTCGCTAAACAGCACGATGAGATCAACCATGGAAAGCGCGGCGAGTAACGTGGCGCGGTCAAGCTCGTGATTGACCGGCCGGGTGGGGCCCTTAAGCCGCGTGACCGAAGCGTCGCTATTCAGCCCTACCACCAGCTTGTCGCAGCGCGCTTTCGCGTCGCGCAGCAGGCTGATATGGCCCGCATGCATAATATCAAAACAGCCATTGGTGAAACCGATCTTCTGCCCTTCGCGCTTCCAGCTTTTCACCATCTCAGTGGCGTAGGCGAGCGGTACGATTTTCTGCTGGTGAGCCAGTGCCTGGCTGGTGTAAAGCGCGGTGGTGAGGTCGCTGCGGTGAACCACCGCTGTGCCGAGCCTGCCCACGACCACCCCGGCGGCAAGATTGGCGAGTTCTGCCGCCTGTTGAATCGTTGCGCCCGCAGCTACGGCTGCCGCCAGGGTCGCAATTGCCGTATCGCCCGCGCCCGACACATCAAACACTTCGCGCGCGGTGGCAGGTATATGGGTAACAAGGCCTGCGCTGTTGACCAGGCTCATCCCATCCTTCCCGCGCGTGACGAGTACATGACCGAAACGGTGTATTTTACAGAGCGCCTGCGCCGCGCTCACCATCTCGGCATCATTCGCAAAACCATCTACCCCGGCGGCGAGCGCCAGTTCCTTCAGGTTGGGGCTGATCACCGTCGCGCCTGCATAAAGGCTTAGATCCCGCTGTTTGGGATCGACAAAGACAGGGATATGGTGCTGCGCCGCCAGTGCCATGACTTTTGCAACCAGTGCGGGCGAGAGCACACCCTTGCCGTAATCAGATAGAATCACCGCATCGGCGCCCGGCAGTTCGCTGGTCAAAAGGGCGATGAGTTTCTCCGTCGTCCCCTCGCTCACAAGCGCTCTGGTTTCATGATCGCTGCGCA
>CANHAG010000051.1 GCA_947458525.1 Rhodospirillaceae bacterium
ATCGGTGCATCCTCAACGGAATCGCGCTTCTTCCATTTCGCCACCGTCTTCGGATTGATGTCGTAGCGCTCCGCAAGCCGATTCATGCTCTCTTGACTATGTTGTATCGCTCGACGCACTGCCGCTGTCGTTGCGGCGCTCCCGTGTAATACTTGTCCCATAATTCCTCCTTTGTTGGCAGTGCAGAATACGCTACACCATCACAAAGTGGGACTAAACACCTAATCAAACTACCCATGGCCGCCACGGGTGGGACTGGTGGGATCGGCGCGATTCGAACGCGCGGCCCCCGGTTTAGGAAACCAGTGCTCTATCCAGCTGAGCTACGACCCCATCCTGCAAGGATCATTAAACACTGCTCCCCCTTCTCGCAAGTAATTGTGGGGATTGCTTCCACGATCTGACCTTTGCTGCAGTGCCGCTTGATTGCCCCCGCATCTATGGTATGCGCTATGCCGAATCTTTTGCGTGAGGAGCTGGCATGGCGAAAATTACGGTGAAAACTCCGGTGGTGGAGCTGGATGGCGACGAGATGACCCGCATCATCTGGCAGATGATCAAGGATAAACTCATTCTGCCCTTTCTCGATATTAAGCTCGATTATTACGATCTCGGCATTGAAAAACGCGACGCGACGGATGATAAAATCACCGTCGCTGCGGCCGAAGCCATCAAAAAACACGGGGTGGGCATTAAATGCGCGACGATTACGCCTGACGAAGCGCGGGTGAAGGAGTTTGGCCTGAAGCGCATGTATCCCTCGCCCAACGGCACGATCCGCAATATTCTGGATGGCACGATTTTCCGCGCCCCCATCATCTGCAAAAACATCCCGCGCTATGTGCCGGGCTGGGTGTCGCCCATTATTGTTGGCCGCCATGCGTTTGGCGACCAGTACCGCGCGACCGATCTGGTGGTGGATCGCCCCGGGCGGCTGGTCATGAAATTCACCCCCGATGACGGCAGTGCGGGTTACGAGCACGAGGTTTACCATTTCCCAAGCCCGGGCGTGGCGCTTTCCATGTATAACCTTAATAGTTCGATTGAGGGCTTTGCGCGGGCGTGCTTCAATTACGCGCTCACGGTCAATTATCCGGTCTATCTTTCGACCAAAAATACCATCCTCAAAAAATATGATGGGGATTTCAAGGCAATTTTCCAGCGCGTGTTTGATAGCGAATTCAAGCCCCGGTTTGATGCGGCCGGGCTTACCTATGAGCACCGGCTGATTGATGATCTTGTCGCCTATGCCATTAAATCAGAGGGCGGGTTTGTCTGGGCATGCAAGAATTATGACGGGGATGTGCAGTCCGACGTGGTGGCGCAGGGCTTCGGCTCGCTTGGCCTCATGACCTCGGTGCTGGTCACCCCCGACGGCAAGACGGTGGAAACCGAAGCCGCGCACGGCACGGTCACCCGCCATTACCGCGACCATCAGGCCGGAAAAGCGACGAGCACCAACCCCATCGCCTCCATTTATGCATGGACGAGCGGGTTGCGCTACCGCGCGAAGTTCGATCACCATGAGGCGCTGGCCGGTTTCTGCGACAAGCTTGAAAAAGCGGTGATTGATACGGTTGAATCCGGCACCATGACCAAAGATCTGGCGCTGCTGGTGGGCGCCGGGCAGAAACACGTCACCACGGGTGCGTTTATCGACGCGGTGGCGGCAAGGATGCGATAAGCTTCATCAAATCTTAACAAATTTCGGATAAAAGTCTGTTAAGGTGATGAATCTATGATGACAGAACCCGACCCTATTTTTCAGTCATTGTCTGGGGCGTTTTCGCCCCATGCGGGCGCGCCCAGTGCTACCGCCATCACCCGTGGGCTGGTGGATGGGCTGTTTGCTTCTCTTGCGGATTCCAAGGAGGAGAAGGATCCGTGGCTAAAAGAGAATACAACCACGCTGCGGCAGCTGGTGGATTGTATTTATCCGCCAGCGGGCGCTGAACCAGACGAACAGGCAAGCGTAGAGATTTTAAAGAATATCACGCCAGAATCGCGTGAGAAAGTGACGATATTTCTCGCCCGTATTGGCCATCTGCACCAGATGGCTTCGATGATGGCGCGCGAGGCGTTGCTGGAAAAGAATGCCGATCAAGATGTGATTAACACTTTTCTTAAAAGCACTGTTTCTAAGCCAACGCAGGGCTCACGGGCGGCGAAAACGAGAACCCCCTCGCCCTTATTTCGAGATGCCAGCGAAGCCTGTAATGCACTTTCCAGACCCGTTCTGGAGCTTACCTTTACCGGCCACCCGACTAATACCAACGGTCTGGATTTCATGAAGGCACAGCGGCAGTTGATTAAAGCGGTGAATGACTGGCGGCGCACCCCGAATGATGCCGCGAAAACGGATACATTGAAGACCGCGTTTATGGCCTTCGGCACCACCCCGATCCTCCCCCGCGCAGAAAAGAAAATTGGTTCACTTATGGTGGCGGATGAGACCGATTCCATGCTTTATGCACTTCAGAATGCTTATGATGGGCTGGATGATGCGTATGGTAAATTTGATGCGGCGCTGACGCAAAAATATCGGGTCGGATACGCGCCGGAAACGTTAAATCTGAATGTCAGATTCAATTCCTGGGGGTCTTCCGGCGATAAGGACGGCAACCAGAATGTTAATGCCGATACCACCCTTCACGCGCTGGCCAAGCACCGGCTGGCGATTCTCACCTGCTATGCGGGGGAATTGGAAAAACTGGGCACTCCCCTGCCTGAAGCCCTGAAGCCTTGGGTGGAGCGCATCACCACTGCCAAGACAGTATTTGAAAAAGCCGTGGATGAATTGAACAAAAAATTACAGCCGGGCGTATTTCTTACCACGGAGGAAACAGACCAAATTCGCAAAGACTTGGTGAGAGCCAGCCAAACGCTGGATGCAAAAGCCTTCGAGGAAGCATTGGAAAATGCCTATCAGGCGACGACGAAGGAAGAACCCAATAAGAAGCCCCTCTTACGTCTGCTGCGCCATGTGCGGCATTTTGGGTTTTCGCTGGGGAAGATTGAATACCGCGAAACGGCGGATGAATATCAGCGGATTCTGGCTGCGGTGGTGGAGGGGTATGACAAGATGGATGAGGCCGCACGCAGCGAGAAGCTGACAGAAATGCTGCAAAACCCCGAAAAACTTGCCGACTTGCAGCAGAAACTTGCAGCCCTCGCAGCGGCCGGGCACGGAAAGCGCTATGACGCTAAGAATCCTGCCCCAATCGCCTACCATACACTTAAGCGCATGGAGCTGGCGCGAGATTTCCCCGATATGATTGCTGCCAACGTGCTGGCGGAATGTCAGGGTGTCAGCAATATGCTCGAAGCGCTGGTGTTGCAGCAGGCCGTGGCGGTGGATGGTAAGCGGCCACTGCTCAATATCGTACCATTATTCGAGGAATACAGCACCTTGAGTGACGCGCCGAAGGTGATGCAGGCCGCCATGACCAATCCGGCCTATCAGCAGCATATTGAAGCACTTCAGGCGGTGGGGGATGGGCGCGAGAAAGCGCAAGTGCAGATCGCCCATAGTGATAATTCACGCCGCGCAGGGGCGATTGGGGCGCGCGCCGCGATCTATGATGCGCAGGCGAAGCTGCAGGAACAGGGCATCCAGCGCTATCAGGGCGGAAGTCAATCCGACCCGTATCGTGATGGAGTGCGTTCCGTATCCGCAAAAATCAATGAATATGGCTTACATGAGTTCGCCAAAATGACCTTTCAGGGTGGCGACTTGCTCAATTATTTCAATGCGCCCCATTCGGGCGAACGGCTGGTGACGAAAAACATCACCGCCAGCGCCCTGGCGCTGATTGAAAATAAACGCACTGAAGATCTTATGACCAAGGAGGACAGAAACATTGCCCCCGCCCTGAAGGCGACGATAGGGCCTTATGAGGCATTGTTTAACGGCGACGCGTTGAACGAGTTGCTCACGGCGATTGACTATAACCGCTATAAGGATTCCGGCAATTTCAGTTCGCGTGCCGCAAGTCGTGGTACGGCGCCGGGCGCGGTGGAAGTCACCAAAGCGCGCACCATTTCTTATAGCGAGGCTTTGCAACATGCGGGCTTCAGCCCGATTCTGATAGGGGCTAAGGGATTATATGACAATATTGACCGTCAATTAAAGACAGTGGACGAAAACGCTACGCCTGAAACACTAAACAAATATTATGACGCATCGCCACTATTTCGTGATGTGGTGGACCGGTTGCTTTTCGCCCTGGCGCGCACCAGCTTTACGCCACTGGAAAGTAAATTAAATGCGCAGCAGATCGGGCTTTTGCAGGCGGATTATAAAGACGCTTACCGTGTGGCGCTTGAAGCCTATACCGGCAAAGCTTTTGACCCCGAATCCTATCCTAAACGTGATTCTGGAGACCCGGATTTTAAGGCCATGCGCCAGCATGTCATTAAAGAAGTATTCCCGCATGCGCAGGAGTTTTTTGCTACCCAAGACCGCCTGATGCGCGGTGCCCATGAGGTGTGGAATGCGTGGCACGTCCGCGATAATAACGAGGCGGATTTCAAACAATCTGCCCTGGCGCATAACATCATCGACACGGTGCATCATGGCCGCAACTGGCTGCTGGATGACCCGAGCGCTGCTGCCATTTACCGACAAGAGCAGAGACTGGATCCGCCGCCGGTAAGAGCGCGTTAAAAGAAAACCCCTGCGGGAGGGTTAGGTTCCCGCAGAGGGTGAAGCAGTCATTGGTGAAGCGCGCACCCGTAAATTCGGGGGACGCGCGCGGCGTCTAGTGTACCGCCAGATGCGTTTTCAGCATCGGCAACACGTAATAAACGGTCGCGATTCCGATCAGGAAGTTGATGACCGTCATATGGACGCCCGTACCCAAGAGCGTGCCGAACATGTCGATCCCAAGTGCACCGAGCGCAACATGCACCCCGCCCAGCACTACCAGAAACAACGCGATCAGATGAATAATTTTCATAAACCTACTTCACTCCTTTACTATGGACAGAATTGTCCACAGCTTCTTTATAGCATAGTTGCACGTAAAAAGCGTGAGAATAGCTAGCTGCAACGCATCATAGCTGTGCGCTGCAGCGAGATTTCATGCGGATTGCTGCATTGCAATATGTTGCAGGAATCTGTGCAGCAGGTAAAAAGTATGACGAGGTCGCTGCATCGTCTAAACGCTCGTCATTGCGAGGCGGCTTTATGCCGCCGAAGCAATCCAGCCAAGAGTAGAAAATATTTTTGCTGGATTGCTTCGCTTGCGCTCGCAATGACGCGTGGCTCACGCTACCCTGGCCCCGCAGCAATAAGGTGACGGTATGATTCCAAGAAACAGACTGCGTCAGAAAATTGCGGAAGCAATCCGCACGGCCGATAGTTCGTATTTCAATGAGGATTATCATAAACAGGCCGATGCCGTGCTGCGCACTATCAGCAAGGAAAAATTTGCGCTCCTGCCTTCGGAGCTGCCGCCTGAGACCTGGAAAAAAGTGGCCGAGAATATGCGGCTTGGAAAGTTGCGGCCGGAAGATCACGCGCGCGATGTGTATGAGACATTGCTGCGGGTGCTTGAGTCACGCTAGGCCCGGCACTGTTCTTATACTATGTATCCCCTGCGTTGCTCATCAGGGCAACGCCCTAAAGAGAAGCAGAGCCTTACATGAAATCATACGGGTTGATGTCGAGCTTCACCCGCACCCCGGCAAAGCGCAGGGTTTGAAGCCATGCGCGCAAGGTTTTCTGTAAGTTCAAACCCCATGCGGCTTTTACCAGAATCCGGTAGCGATACTGGCCTTTTAGTCTTGAAAGCGGGGCGGGGGCAGGGCCAAGAATAGTAAGGCGCGGATCCTGTGGTGCGGTGTGGAGGAGGGTTAGCCCCGCCTGCCGCACGGCCGCTTCCTGTTTACCATCAAGCAGAATTGCCGCCAGCTGGCCATAAGGCGGCCAGCCACCTTCTTCGCGCATGGTGCGTTCGGCCTGCATGAAACCATTCCGGTCACCCGCCACGAGCGCTTTCATGACCGGATGTTCGGGCTGGTAGGTTTGCAGATATACCGTGCCCGGCGCCTGCTCGCGCCCTGCCCTGCCTGAAAGCTGGTGCAGCAGGTGGTAGCTGCGCTCGCCTGCGCGCAAATCGCCGCCGCTTAGACCCATATCCGCATCCACCACCCCCACACATGTCAGATGCGGGAAATGATGCCCCTTGGCGAGTAGCTGCGTGCCAATGATAATATCCACCTTGCCCGCAATAATCTGAGCAAACACCTCACCATCTGGCATGTCATCACTGCTCAGCACCGCGATGCGTGGGGGGTGAGGCATGGCGGGTGATGCTGCATTCGTCACCGACCACGTATCACGCAGCACTCGCACCTCCTCCGCCACACGCTCAATGCCCGGGCCACAGGCGACCAGTTTTTCCTTCGGTGCTGCACAGGCCGGGCAGGCGGGGGGCACTGGCTCGCGGTGGCCGCAATGATGGCAGTGAAGCGTGGCGGGCGGCGCATCCCCTGCCACGTTTTTCTGGTGCAGCACCAGCCATGCCGAACAATCCGGGCACTGGAAACGGTGGCCGCAGGCGCGGCAGAGCATGAGGGGCGCATAGCCCCGGCGATTCAGAAACAACATTACCTGTTCGCCGCGCGCCAGCGTTTCCGCCATGGCCTGTTTCAGTAAGGGCGAGATAAATTCACCACGCGCAGGCGGGTGGGCGCGCATGTCAATCGCCTTCACCTGCGGCAGGCCAGCCGCCCCGTGGCGGCTGGGCAGATGTACGGCCTGATAGCGCCTAAGCAATACATTCTGCATGGTCTCAAGCGCAGGTGTGGCGGAAACCAGCACCACGGGTATGGTTTCGCATTTTCCCCGCACCACCGCCATATCGCGCGCATGATAGGTCACGCCCTCTTCCTGGCGGTAGGAGGGGTCATGCTCCTCATCCACCACGATCAGCCCAAGATTTCTAAATGGCAGAAACAGCGCCGAACGCGCCCCCACGACTATTTTTGCTGCACCACTCGCCACCGCGTGCCAGGCACGTTTGCGCGCCGCATCGCCCACACTTGAATGCCACAGCACGGGCGGGGCGCCGAAGGTTTCCTCACACCGCATCAGCCATTGATGGGTGAGGGCAATTTCCGGCAGCAGTACCAGCACCTGCTGGCCAGATTGCAGCGCCTCTTCGATCAGATGAAAATAGACTTCCGTCTTGCCTGAGCCTGTCACCCCATCGAGCAGATAGACGGGCGCGCGCCGCGCGGCGATTGCTTTATAAGCCGCGTGCTGCTCTGGCGTCAGCGCCGATAAATTCGCGCGGTATTCAGGCGGCGCGTAGGGTTTGCGCGGATGGGCGAAGGCCAGTTTCGGCAGGGCAAGGGCAAGCGCCGCCCCGCGCGGGGCAAGCGTATAGTCCGCGACCCAGTCGATGAAAT
>CANHAG010000052.1 GCA_947458525.1 Rhodospirillaceae bacterium
AACCGCCGCCCTGACGTGATGCTGATGGAATCTGTAAAGCACCCGCGACAGAATGGGGACACGAAAGAATGGGCGTGTGGGCAGGGGGACTTGCGTCCTGTGTGTGCCCCGCCCATTCTATCATGTCCCCTATTTGTGCGGCCTTGCCCGACCCATCACCTCATCCGCTCCCCCCTTGAGGGGGAGCCAGATCGCCCCTTGGCAATTTGGTGGGGGATATTTTCCAGAAAACCCCGATTTTAAGCGTGTAGATGCCGATTCACCCACCCATCCCGCCAATCAGGGCGAGGAGGGGCTAAAACAGGGCTTTATTCGCGTGATTCTATCCGCTAGGGATGGTGCGTAACGGGAGTGCCCTATGGCCAAATTGAAATTGCAGGATGATCCGATGCCCACCCATCTCGATTTGATGCGCCCGACGCTTGAGGCGCTGAAAGCATTGGGCGGCTCCGGATCGAATGAGGAAATTTACGACAAGCTGGTCGAGCGCGAGGGATTCTCGGAAGAGATGCAGAACATCATGCTGCCGAGTGGCACGCGGGCTAAACTATGGGATCGCGCTGCCTGGGCGCGCAGCTATTTGAAACTGGTGGGGGCGCTCATCCAAGAAGGTCGGGGCACATGGTCGATTCCGCCGGGCGAAGAGATGACGGACGAGCAGATCGCGCAGCGCGTCAAACAGATGCTGCGCAAGGGCTACGAAGAGCGCAAAAAGAACAAGCAGGAAGATAAACCGCAAGTGGGATTGCGCGCGTCGAAACAGGAAATCACGGATGGCGGCCTTACTGAAGATGCGGAAGATACGGCGTCACAGTGGCAGGAAAATCTTCTGGAACTGCTGAGCACTATCAAGCCGGATGCATTTGAGCGCCTCTGCCAGCGCATGTTGCGTGAATCCGGGTTTATCAAAGTGCAGGTCACCGGTAAAACCGGCGATGGCGGGATTGATGGTATTGGGGTGCTCAAAATCAATCTGCTTTCCTTCACCGTCTTCTTCCAGTGCAAACGCTATAAAGGCAGTGTGGGGGCGGGAGCAATTCGCGATTTCCGCGGCGCAATGATGGGGCGGGCGGATAAGGGGCTGGTCATCACTACCGGCAGTTTCACCACCGATGCCCGCCGCGAGGCCACGCGCGATGGGGCAACGGCGATAGAGCTGGTGGATGGGGAGGAGCTGGCTAATCTGCTCAAGCGACATAAGCTCGGCGTGATCACCGAGATGGTCGAGCAGGTCACCCTCCTCCCGGAATTTTTTCAAACCATCTGAGCCCTATATATCCCCCCACCCAAGCGGAATGGGGAGGTGGATGCGTTTTTCACATAATCCTATAATTTTCCGCCCTCAGTTAAAGTTAAACAACAACTTTATATGCGTTTTATATTATGGGTGAGTTTTCTTAATATATACATAAAATATATCATAAGGCATTGCGCCGCCAAAGGGGTGGCAAATAGTATATAAAAGTTATATATACTTATAAAATACTGATATTAAATCTTATATTAAAATAATGATAGAATCTCAAGCTGAATCTTCCGGTTCATATAAATAAGACATATACAATATGCTTGCGATGATGATTTTTGGTGATATATAAATTTCATGCGGATCATCATCGATATCTCAAAAAATCAAATTAATGCGTTAGATGAACTTTCCCGGCTAGAAGAAACTTCACGTGTTGCATTAATCCGCCGGGCGATTGATCAATTTCTGGCGCGGCAGACGCATGAAGAGCGGGCGAGGGAGTTGGCCTTCGGCATCTGGAAGGATCGGCTTGAAAAGGCAAAATCGGCGCGGCGTGCCAAACGCGAATCTACCCCTGCCGCACCCCCTGATTCAGTCGTCGGGAATCAGATATCTGACGTTAAAATTTTACCCCCCGCGGAACGCGCCGCAGAGGGCGCGGCAGCTTCCCGCTCCCCCTCAGGGGGGGAACAGGGTGGGGGGGGAGGCGCAAGCCCGCCTGGCGATGTGGCCTCAGCAAGAGAGCAGGGCGGTGGTATGGGTGGGAATGCGATGCCCGGATATTCTGGGGCGGTGCCATCAGGCGAGGGGGCGGGGATAGGTCAGGGGATTGCAGAGGGCGAAAAAGCCGAGCCGGGTGCCGAGGAAATAGCGGCTTCAGCGCCGTTGCCCTTACCCGCACCGCCGGAACCGCTCGTAACGCCGGCGGCAGATATCGCCCCCCCAGCCCCCCCGCCCGCGGCGACCTTGAATAGTGTGGATCCGCTGACGGCGTTTTTTCTGGCGGGCAGGGGCACGCGATGAAAGCCCTATTCGACACGCCGATTCTGCGCGATTACCTTTACGGAAAAGAAGAGGTGCGGCGGGAAATCGCGCGCTATGAGACCCCCATGATCAGCGCGATTACGCTGACCGAGCTGCTGCTGGAAGTGAAGGGCGATGAGGCAGAGCTGGTGGATGGGTTTTTGCGCTCGTTTCAGATCGTGCCCGTCAGCGAAGAAGTGGCGCGCGAGGCGGCAGCCCTTGAACTGCGCCATGGGGTCGATACGGCCAGCGCGCTGCACTGGGCGGCGGCGCGCACGGAAGATGCGATGTTTGTCACCCGCAATAAAACCGCCTTCCCCGCCTATGACCCGGGTGTAAGGTTTGTGGGGCAGGTGAGCCGCGAGCCTTGAGCCATGAGGTTTTAGCGGCGAGCGACAAGGTACGCAGGGAATTATGGGTAGGTGAGCCATGAGCCTTGAGCCATGAGGTTTTAGCGCAGAGCGACAAGTCCGCAGGGAATTATGGGCTGGTGATAGGCGCGGTCAGGGGACACGGTCAGGGGACATAATAGTTTTCCTCGTATTGTGTCCCCGGTGCTCATGCTCTTTCTTTGATGCGGCACGGAGGGCGCGGGGGACACGAAAGAATGGTGCAGGGCACCAGTGAACCCGCGCAACTAACCGGTCGGCACCATTCTATCATGTCCCCATGTTTTCCACTTTCTTCCCCGCCTGAGTGGAGTCGACTTTACAATGTGACTTCCCGGCTATTATGCTGAAAAGCGATCAGGTTTTTTTGCAAAAAGCCGGGTGATTTCGGTGAGCATGGTATCGCCCAGCTGCCCGGCATCATGCAGGGTCACTGCGCGGCTATAATAGCGCGTCACATCATGGCCGATGCCAATCGCCAGCATTTCCACCCGGCCTTCCTGCTCAATCCGCGTGATGATTTCGCGCAAATGCGCATCCAGATATCCGCCGGAATTGGTGGATAAGGTGGAATCATCCACCGGCGCGCCATCGGAAATCACCATCAGGATCTTGCGCTGCTCGCCCCGCGCCAGCAGGCGCTGATAAGCCCAGAGCACCGCCTCGCCATCGATATTTTCCTTGAGCAGCCCGTCTTTCAGCATCAGCCCGAGATTGCGACGGGTGCGGTTCAGCCGCAAATGCGCCGGCTTATAGATGATATGACGTAAGTCATTCAAACGCCCAGGGAGGGCAGGGCGCCCCGCATTCAGCCAGTCGCGGCGCGAGAGCCCGCCCTTCCAGTCGCGCGTGGTGAAGCCCAGAATCTCGACCTTCACCGCACAGCGTTCGAGCGTGCGGGCGAGAATATCCGCCGAGAGTGCGGCGATGGTAATCGGCCGGCCGCGCATGGAGCCGGAATTATCAATGAGGAGTGTCACCACCGTGTCGCGGAAATCGGAGGCTTCTTCGATCTTGTAAATCTCGCGCAGATCCGGCCGCGCCACGATGCGCGCCAGCCGGGCATTATCAATCATCCCGTCTTCCTGCTCATAGACCCAGCGCCGTGTCTGCTGGGCGAGCAGCAGCCGTTGCAGCCGCGCCGCCAGACGCGAGGTGACGGTGTGGTATTGCTTCACTTTCTGCATCAGCTGGGTGAAAAGCTGATCCAGTTCCTGCGGCGGTGCAAGCTTGTCGGCGGCGATGATTTCATCATGCGCGCTGGTGAACACATGATAGCCGGGAATGGGCGAAAGCGGTGCACGGTCAGGCCGGTTTATGGCACTGCCCGGGGTGGGCTCGCCCTCTTCCTCTTCTAACGATGTTTCCGGATCGGCGGTGCTGGTCTCCGTGGCTTCTTCCCCGGATTCTGCGCCTGATTCGCCCTTGCGCATTTCGAGTGTCACCGCGCTTTCGGATGGGTGTTCGTCATTGCCATACGCTTCGGCATCTTTCAGCAGATCTCCCCCGTTCTCGGTGGCGGATGCTTCGGAGGCGGTATCCGCCCCCAGCAGATCAAGCGCCTCCAGCACCTGCCGCGCGGCGCGGGCGAATGCCTGCTGGTCGTGAATCGTGGTGCGCAGCGTTTTCAGCGCTTCTCCCGCCTGCTGGGCGATCCATGGGCTGAGTTCGGCGATTTTTCTGGCCAGTGCATCAGGTGCGGCCTCGCCCAGAATTTCCCGCCGCGCAATGGCGGTGAGAATGGCGGCAAGCGGCGGCGCGCCATCCGCCATAGCTGGCGCATGAGCCGCGAGCCTGGCCGCCATCTGGTAGCGCGTGGCGAGGTTATGGCGCACCCCTGTCATGACTTCCCCGCCGAGCGCTTCCAGCCGCACCAGCTCCAGCGCGTCGAACATCTCGGCGGCGCGCGGTTCTGCCGGACGGCCGGCAGCGTGAATTTTTGCGCGGTGATGTTTGAGGGCAAGCGCGGCGAGATCCACCTGCCCGCGAATATGGCGGCGGGTGAGTGCCGCGTCTGATTCTGCGGGTGAAAACACCGCAATCCGCTCACCAGAAGCAAGGGGTGTGTCTTCTGCCTGATTGCGGCCAAGCGTCACCTCCAGCCCTTTGCGCCCCGAAAGGGCACGGGCCAGCGCAGCCTGACGCGCGAGGAAATCGGCTTCTTTTTCCGGTTGCGATGGGTCGCGCGGCGTCATGCCGCCGCCAGCACATCAACATCAAAACAACGCTGGTAATATTCAGCGATGGTGGCGCGTTCCATCTCGTCGCATTTATTCAGGAAGGATAGGCGGAAAGCGAGGGTGAGATCGGCAAAAATGAGGAAATTTTCCGCCCAGCTGAGCACCGTGCGCGGTGACATGACGGTGGAAATATCCCCTTGCATGAAGCCCTGACGGGTGAGGTTCGCCATGGCCACCATCTGCTCCAGCGTTGCGCGCCCCTTGGCGTTATTCATCTCCGGCAGCCGCGCGGTGAGGATGCCAAGTTCCATCTCTGGCGCAAGGTAATTAAGGGTGGTCACGATGTTCCACCGATCCATCTGCCCCTGATTGATGGGCTGGGTGCCGTGGTAAAGCCCCGTGGCGTCGCCCAGACCAATCGTGTTGGAAGTCGCGAACATTCTGAAATACGGGTGCGGGGTGATGACCGTATTCTGGTCAAGCAGGGTGAGCTTGCCGCGGGCTTCAAGAATACGCTGCAGCACGAACATCACATCCGGCCTGCCGGCGTCGTATTCATCAAATACCAGCGCGATTGGCCGGCGCAGCGCCCAGGGGATGATGCCTTCCTGAAAGGCGGTGACCTGCTGGCCGTCTTTCACCACGATTGCGTCCCGCCCGATGAGATCGGTGCGGCTGATATGCGAATCAAGGTTAATACGGATACATGCCCAGTTCAGCCGTGCCGCCACCTGCTCAATATGGGTGGATTTGCCCGTGCCGTGATAGCCCTGCACCAGTACCCGGCGATTATGCATGAATCCCGCCAGAATCGCCCGCGTGGTGGTGGGGTCGAACTGGTAGGCCGTGTCAATCTCAGGCGTATATTCATTGGGCTTGGCGTAGCCAAGAAGCGCCATGTCTGACGCGAAGCCGAAGAGCGTTTTGGTCGAACATTTCTTCGTCGGTTTTTCTTCAAATTCCTGCGTTGCGGTTTTCGTCATGGGTTTCATATCAAGGCTCCACCTTGCTCACATCCCGGTCATCAAACCGGCAGGTGGGGTTCAGTTGCGGGTTATAAAGGTTTTTATCTTCCGGCTCCCAGAAACGCTCATCCCCCGCCACCCTGGCCAGAAGCGCCAGTGTTTCAGGTGTGAAGGCGGCCAGCGTCACCGTATTTTCCCGCACCTCTACCGGCGCGCCGGGATATGCTTCAGCAAATAATTCGCGCGCAGCGGGGTTAAGGCGGTAGCGGGTAAATACCCCCGCCTTGACCGTGAAACGGAAGAGAAACCCGCCCGCATCTTCGGGGGTTTTTTTCATCAGAATATAATGCACCCCGTCAAGCGTGATGCCGCGTGCGACCTCGGTGATCTTATCTTCGGGGAATTCCTGCTCATGCACCTGATAATAAAGCGCCGTGCTGATGCGATTCAGGCAGATATCGCCGCTGGCCTCCCCCCATTGTTCGCCAAAATCGCGCACAATGATGCAGCCCGCAAGCAGCGGCAGTAACAGCAGGAAAGAAAGGGCGCGTCGTATCATGATTCCTCACGGTAATGAACCATCAGATGCTGATAGGCAATGGTGATTTTCTTAAAAATATCTTCCGCGCGCGGATTGCTGCGGTTTACATCCGGGTGGTATTTTTTCACCAGCTCGCGGTATTGCGCCTTGATGGTGCGGTGACTCGCGGGGTGTTCAAGATCAAGCGCGGCCAGCGCGTCGCGGTCTTTGGGGGGAATGGGGCGGGGGCCCAGTTCGCGGTAGCGTCCGTCGCCAAACATGCGCAGGAAGGCGTTTTCCAGCTGAAACTCGGCGCTGCCCTGCTGGGTGTCGATGCGCCAGGTGGGGCGGTGGCCGATGGTGGCGTCTTTCTGGAAAGCGTAAATCTGTGCCTCGTTCATGCCTTCAAAATAATTCCAGTTTTTGTTGAATTCCTTGATGTGATCGGCGCAGAACCATTGATATTCATGAATCTGCTGGCGCGAGCGTGGGGCGCGGAAATCGCCCGGCGCAGCACACCCCGCCCAGGCACAGGCATGGCCTGAAGATTCTACCGTTGCTGATTTTTTACGTCTTGCCACCGGGGCATAGTATTGCCTAAACTTCCCAGTTTCAATGGGCATCCTGAGTTATGAGCACGACCGCGCAGCGCATCACGCAGTTACTGCAAACTGCATTTTCCCCCACCCATCTCGAGGTGACGGATGACTCCGCCCGCCACGCCGGCCATGCGGGCGCACGCCCTGAGGGACAGACGCATTTTACGGTTGCCAACGTGGCCGAAGCGTTTCGTGGTAAATCGCGTGTGGAAACGCACCGGATGGTTTATGCGGTACTGGCCGGGTTATTTGAGCAAGGACTGCATGCTCTGGCCATCACGGCGCGCGCGCCATCGCCCGGTAGTGACGGCGCTATCTAAACCCCGATTTCTGATGGGGTGAAGGATTCCTCGTTATTGCAGAACTGGCAATGGACGCGCACGACACCATCC
>CANHAG010000053.1 GCA_947458525.1 Rhodospirillaceae bacterium
CGGCATTTGGCGGCCAGCAGGCGGCACTTACTCTCATCAACCCCATCAGCGCGGAATTATCGGTCATGCGGCCGAATCTTCTGCCGCATCTGGTGCGGGCGGCGGCGCGTAATGCCTCGCGCGGCCAGAGCCGTATCGCGCTGTTCGAAGCTGGCGCGGTATTTCACGGAATGACCCCGCAGGGGCAGCAGACGATGGTTGCAGGGCTGCGCGCGGGCTTGCGTCACGGGCTTGCATGGCAGGGCTCGCCGGAAGTGGACTGGCTGGATGCGAAAGCGGATCTTTTTGCGCTGCTCGAAGCCGCCGGTATCGACACGGCGAAACTGACCATCACCCGCACTGTGCCGGGCTGGTATCACCCCGGGCGCGCGGGCGCAGTGGGGCTTGGGCCCAAGAACATTCTCGGGTTTTTTGGGGAGCTGCACCCGGCAACCTTGCAGGCGCTTGATTGCGAAATGCGGGTGGTGGCGTGCGAGGTTAAGATAGATGCGTTACACCTGCCCAGACCCAGCAAACGCAAGGCACTCAGCGTATCTAACTATCAACCCGTTACACGCGATTTTGCCTTTGTGATGGATGCCGTCACTCCCGCCGCTGATCTCGTCATCGCTGTCACGAAAGCAGAAAAAACCCTCATCCGCTCGGTCGCAATTTTTGATGTGTATCAGGGTAAAAATTTGCCGGAGGGGAAAAAATCCATCGCCCTCTCTGTCACCCTGCAGGCGGATGACCGTACCTTGACGGATGCGGAAATTGAAAACGTCACCCGCGCCATCATCACCTCCGCCAACACTCTTGGTGCGGTATTGCGGTAGCCTACAATTGAAAGTAGTGCGGATGAATCACGATCTGTGCTTGCAACCATCCTATTTTACGCATCAATAGGCAGGGTGAAACAGGTCTTCACATATCGTCGGTGGGTTTTACTCGCCGTGGCGATGCTTTTCGTGTGCGTGGATAGCGCGAGCGCGCGTTCGCTCGCCACCACCCAGCGCATGCCCGATTATCAGCGGCTTTTATTTGCCAGCAACGCCCCGCAGAAAATGCGGATGGAATCGCGCGGCAATACGGTCACGTTGATTCTGAGCGAGCCAACCGGAGATGTCTCAGCACTTGCCGAGCGGCTGAAGCCGCATGTCACGAACATTGAACGTTCGGCGGATGGCACCCGCATAATCCTCACGCTCGATAAACCCTACCGCCTGCGGCAATTTGTCAGCGGTAATACGGTGGGGGTGGATATTCTCACCGCTCAGGCAAGGGCGCCAGAAGCCTCAGAACAGGCCGCTACCAACACCCCCTTAGTGCCACCCGCACCGAAACCTGCACCGCGGAACCCAGATGTCTTAACGACTAAAAAGCAAAGCGTACCCCCCACCCCTGCCCCGCCTCCTGCGGCTGATGCCGATATCATGACCACGAAAAAAGAACCTCAGGCGGGAGCTTCGGCCGGCACGGGGTTACTTTCTACCAAACCCGCACCTGAACCCATCATGACCACCCGGGTAGAAGTAGCACCGCCGCCACCGCCGCCACCTTCCCCAGCCCCAGCACCCACGCCCGTTCCCGTGACTCCAACCCCCACTCCCGAACCCGTGCCACCCGCGTCAGAACCAGCGCCTGAGCCACCACCTGCGCCGGAACCTCAGGCCGCCACTCCCCCAACGCCTGCGGTGATGCCTAGCGTGGCAGAAACCAGCGGTCGCCCGCAGGAATTGATGGTGGGCGTAGAAAACAAGCAGGATGCAGCCTTCCTCTATTTTCCGTGGGAGACGCGTACGGCGGGAGCCGTCTTCCGCGCCGGGAATGATGTGTGGATTGTGTTTAATCAACCGGCGAGGATTGATACTGCGAGGCTCAGCACGGTGCTGCCCACCTCGGTGCTTTCGGTCACGCGCTATCAACTTCCCGGCCACAGCGTGCTGCGGCTGGAAACAGACGGCACCCTTTACCCCAGTGTTGACCGGGTAAAAAACAGTTATCACTGGCGGGTGGGACTCGTCAAAGACAAGGAAGACCGTGCGCGGATTGATGTGGCCGTAACGCCCAACGCCAAGGCGCCTGTACCTTACCTGCTGCTGAACTCGGTGGATGTGAGTGCGCCCATTTCCTTCATGGATCCGCAGATTGGCGACCGCTGGCTGGTGGTACCCGCTTACGAAATCGGCGAGGGGCTGGTCTATCCTCGTCGCTTTCCTGAATTCGAGCTGGTGTCAAGCGTGCAGGGGCTGGCGATAAAAACTCTGCGGCCAGATCTCACCCTCACCCCTACCCGCGCAGGCCTGAAGCTTTCTGCGAAGAACGGCTTAATTATCTCCAGCAATCTGCCGTTTCTCAAAAGCGGCTCCGCCCCCGTCAAAGGCAGTTCGGCCGCGGCAAATGTGCTGCTGCCGTATGATTTATGGTATGTGAAAACCTCTGACTACCGCGATGCGTATCACCGGCTTGAAGCCTACCTCATCAGCGCGCCGAAGGAAGAGCGCGCAGATGTGCTGTATGAACTGGCGGGGCTTACCTTTGGTCAGGGGCTTTATAATGCGGCGGCCGCATACCTCACCATGATACGCGATATTGCGCCGGAATATTACAAGAATAAAAAACTCGCCCTCGTGCGCGCCGCGGCAAACTTCATGGCCGGGCGCATGGCGGAGGCAGCGGAAGACATCAAAGCACCTGAGCTGGCGGGGGTAAAAGAAGCGGGGCTGTGGCAACAGGTTATCAGTCTTTATGCACCGCCCGATCCGCGCGTACAGGGAGTGTTTGCTACTCAGGAATCTATGGCCGCAGCGGCGGAAAAGAAACCCAGCGACTCGCCCGAAGCAAAGCTTGCCGAAATTGCAAGCAACGCCGCACTCCAGGCGCAGAGCTTCAACTATCTAGATTATCAGGACAAATTCATCCGCTACTACCCGCCGGATGTCAGGCGGCGCCTCGCCCTGATTGCGGCGGAGAATTACGTGAAAAACGGCCAGTATGATAAGGCCGTGAAAATATTCCGGGAGTTAAGCAGTGACGGGTTGTTTGAAGCTGTAAAGCCCGAGGTGGAATATCTCATCGGCGTGATTGCGCGCGAAAAGGGAAAAATCAAGGAAGCACGGGATATTTTCATCCGCCTTGCGGCGCAGGAACAACAACCTCTGGTACGCTTCCGTGCCGAATTGGCGCTGATTCAGCTTGAATATCAGAATAACGAAATTCCCATTGAGAAGGCACTCGCGCGGTTTGAGGCCATGCGCATGGGCTGGCGCGGGGATATATATGAGCGTGAATTGCTCGAATATCTAGGTCAGCTTTACCGCGATAATCAGCAATATGACATGGCACTGCGCACCTGGAAAGAGCTGATGGCCGCTTTCCCGAACGATCCGGAAATTCTCAAATTTCAAACCCGCACCTCAGAATTATTCGCCGCGCTGTTTCTGGAAGGCCGGGCAGATCAGCTTTCTGCTGTAAAGGCGCTGGCGCTGTTTTATGAATTCAGAGAACTCACCCCTCTGGGTGACCGTGGTAATCTGATGATTCAGAAACTGGCCGACAGGCTGGCGGCCGTTGATCTGCTAGATAGCGCAGCGGAACTGCTGCAGTTTCAGGTCAATGCCCGCATTGCCGGAGAAGAGCGCGCGCGGGTGGGGGCACATCTTGCCCTGATTCATATTATGAACCGCAAACCAGACAAGGCGCTTACTACCCTTGAAAGCACCCATTTCGGCCAGATGAATGACGATCTGCGCCACCTGCGTTTGCGGCTTTCTGCCAAGGCATTTGTTGATCTGAAGCGCTATGAGGAAGCCCTCGCGGTGATGGCCACCGACCGCTCCGTCGAGGGCGAAAAGCTCAGGCTTGAAATTCTATGGAAAATGCGCGACTGGCCGAATGTGATTCAGCAGGCAGAGCGCATGCTGGCCACGCGCAAAGACCTGACCGCGCCCATGAGTGAAGAAGAAACCCAGACCCTTTTGAAACTGGCACTTGCCTATAGTTTTGAGCGGGATATGCAGCAGCTGAAATACCTGCGCGATTACTATACAGATCTGATGAAAGACAGCCGCTATAAGGATATTTTCGGCTACCTGACGAATTACACGACCCCCATGGATCCGGAGGATTTCGCCCTCGTCTCTCAGCAGATTTCCGGCATGGAAAATTTCATGAAATATTTCCGCGAGCAGATCGCAAAAGGCAGGCTGAGCGACACCACCGCCCCCGCACCGCAGCCCGCCAGCCCATAAGTGTTTATGTCGCTATATGCTGCCATCCGGTTGGCATGACGATGTATCCTAGCCACTCATTTCTATTACATTGTTTTACTTTTTTCTTGTAGAAATGGTGCATGGAACCGTGTGGATATAATTTTAGTTTTTCCAGCACGCGCTGCCAGAAACTTGTAATGGCGGCGCTGATCATAGTCTGTCTTGCGCTGGGACTATTTGGGTGCGAGAACAGGCCGAAGGAAGCGGAGACCTCACAGGAGGAAGAACTATCCATCGAGCGCCTGAACAGAAAAGCAGAAGAAGGGCTTGATTCCAGAAAATTCACCCCTGCGCACCCGGTGGATGAAATTCTATCAGATACCGTAAGCAATACGTTACAGGGCGCATTCAAGGCGGCGCAATCGCCGTTGGTGGATGTTGGTATCATTGAAGACCCTATTCCTGAAGAATTAAAAAAATACATGAAAAACGCCTATGCGCTACCCGACCCACTGACCTGCGCTGAAATACTCGGCCAGATCGCCCGGCTGGATGCACTGCTTGGCCCGGATCAATGTACGCCTCAGAATCCGGCCGGCATGTATATATCTGAGAAAGGAAAATACGTGGATGAAGCCGCCCAGATGGCTGAGGATCGCGTGGCAGATACGGTCACGGGCTATGTTAACATCATTCCGTTTCGCAGCGTGGTACGCTATTTAAGCGGCGCGGAAAGCCATGCACGCGAAGTGATTAAGGCTCAGCAGGCGGGCATAGCCCGGCGATCTTTCCTGAAAGGCATGGCCGCAGCACATGGTTGCCGCGAGGCTTCCAGCGCACCCCTTCCTTCACCCTTACCATTGGCACCCGCCGCATCCGCGCCGATAGGCGGAGAGTGAGGCTACTTCCCTTCCAGTGCTTTTCTGACATGCGGCAACAGCTCGTCGGGGGGAAGCTGTGCTAACTCTTTGGCAAGTTCAACGCGAATGGCAGCGGCTGTGTCTTTATCAAACTGCTCCCGCAGTGCACCCAGCATCTGCGGCGGGGCAATCACCACGAGTTGATCAAAGGATTTTTTCGCCCGTGCGCGATTTACCTCACCGGCAATTCTGCTGGCAAAATGCTCCTTCACCTCGCGCCGCGCATCCATATGAGGCTCACTCATATGACGCGCGCCGCCGGCGCTTTCAAACACCATGCCCGTGGCATTACGCCCGACCTGATATTCTTCCGCTGATTGCGCCTGCCAGCGCATCCCCGCTACTTCAGAAAGTTCCAGAGCGGCAGAGGTTTCGTAATGGGGATGCTTGGCATTACCGGGTAAGGGAATCACCTTCTCCCCCTTCCCTAAATGATAGATGCTGGCCTGTTTACCATCCGCCACCAGCACCCAGAGGGTGGGGGCTTTGTGTGTGCTGATTCCGATAGTTTTCATAAGGGCTACCTTTGCAGAAATGAGGGATAATAACCGCGTAAGTGATACCTGTAATTGGTCAGTAAACATCCTCAGACAGAATCCAAATCACGCGGGATACAATAGCCCCTTGCGTGTTTTTTTCGTGACGCAGGCTAGGCGGAGGCTGGGAAAAGAAGCGACCATCCAAACATTACTCTTGTAAATTGGGTATATGCGAATTTACCCTCTGCGATCGGGGGGCGCATTTGCAGCAATAATATAGGCTAGTTCAGCTTCTGGGCTTTGATAAGGATATGGTGTTTTTTGCCTTTAGAGAGCTTGGCGAATCCTTGAGCAAAATCCGCCGCGCTCAGGCGATGGTTTTCAGATGCTATCTTCACGTCATTCACGCTTACGCCACCGCCTTTAATGAGATCTCGCGCTTCACGATTGCTTTTGGCGAGTTTGGTTTGCGTCAGCAACTCATAGACCGGCATGTCGTCAAAAGACGTGTGATATTCTGGCAGGTTGGCGCTGACGCCAGTGCCTGCGAAGGTCTCCGCGGCGGTGCGCGCCGCCTTCTCTGCCGCTTCGCGCCCGTGGAGCAAGGCGGTGGCTTCGGTGGCCAGAATCTTTTTCGCGTCGTTGATTCTGGCACTGCCGACCCAGCTTTCATACTCCGCAATTTGCGCGAGATCTATTTCCGTAAATAATTTGAGGAAGCGGATCACATCCCCATCTTCCGTATTGCGCCAGAACTGCCAGTAATCATAGGGCGAGCATAACTCGGCATTGAGCCAGACCGCGCCTGCCGCCGTTTTCCCCATTTTCGCGCCCGAGGCGGTGGTCATGAGTGGCGAAGTGATGCCGAAGAGTTCTCCCCGCCCGAGGCGTCGCGCTAGCTCAATTCCGCTGACAATATTCCCCCACTGGTCGGAACCGCCCATCTGTACGCGGCAGCCTTCGCGCTTATTCAGTTCCACGAAATCATAAGCCTGTAAAATCATGTAGTTGAATTCAAGGAAGCTGAGATTCTGCTCGCGCTCGAGGCGCAGTTTCACTGAATCCATCGTCAGCATGCGGTTGATGGAAAAATGGCGGCCATACTTGCTCAAAAATTCGATGTAATGTAGGCCGCGCAACCAAGTATCGTTATTGACCATGCGCGCGGCATTGGTAAGGGCTTCGTTACTGCTGAAATCAAGAAACTGTGAAAACACCACCTTCAGCCCGTCCATATTCGCCTGAATCTGTGCGTCGGTGAGGGGCGGGCGGCTTTCATCTTTCCCGCTTGGGTCGCCAATTCTGGTCGTGCCGCCACCCAGCAAAACAATCGGGCGGTGGCCGCATTTTTGCCACCAGCGCAGCAGCATGATCTGCACCAGCGAGCCCACATGCAGCGAGGGCGCGGTGCAGTCAAACCCGATATAGGCCGTCTGGCCGGGGGTTTTGACGAGTTCGCGCAGACCCGCCTCATCCGTCATCTGATGGACGAAACCGCGTTCTTTGATAATGTCGATGAAGTTCTGCATATCGGTTCTTGAGGGAAATCTCATAACGTGCAACATGGCGGCATGACAAGTGCTATCACGTTTCCGGCCTGGGTCATCGGCCTGATGAGCGGCACCTCGATGGACGGGGTCGATGCCGCCCTGCTCTATACGGATGGTGAGCATATCGCCCGCCCCGGCGCGTCGCTCACCCTGCCTTATGACGAGGAACTTCGCCG
>CANHAG010000054.1 GCA_947458525.1 Rhodospirillaceae bacterium
CAGGCGGCATGTGCCCCGCGTCCGGCGAAGCGACCTTTGTAGCTGGCGCCGACAGACTCTGCGGCATCTATCACGAGCGCTATGCCATAGTCATCGGCAAGCGCACGCAGGGCGTCAAGGTCGCAGCTCTGGCCATATAAATCCGTGGGGAGAATTGCTTTTCCCAGACAGTTTTTTTTCTTATCCTCGGCCAGTTTTTCGGCGAGTAATTGAATGTCCATATTCCAGCTATCGGCGGCGGCATCGATGAAAACGGGTGTTGCGCCCTGGAATAAAATTGGTGTGATGCTACCGATGAAGGTGAGGCTTGAGGCATAGACGCGGTCACCTGCCGTAATACCAAGGCAGCGCAGCGCCAGGTGAATTGCCGCCGTGCCGCTTGAGAGGGCGAGGCAATGGGCAAAGCCAGTCAGGCGGCTGAATTCCAGCTCGAACCGATCCACCATCGGCCCGAGCGGGGCGATGAAATTACTGGCAAAAGCCTCCGCTACATACGTCTCTTCGCGGCCGCTCATATGGGGCGGGGAAAGATAAATGCGCGGGGGAGTTGATCGATCCATATTATACCAGATTCAAACGCAACGAGTTTCAAAAATTTTTACTGAGGCTTCACCATATTCCCTCCCCCGCAGGGGGAGGGTTAGGGAGGGGGCGTTATATGCTCCACCTTGCCTGGTAACGCCCCCCTCCCATCCTCCCCCCTGCGGGGGGAGGTGATTCCACGTCTTTCATCATCGAGCCGCCGCATGGTCGCGTGACCTTCGGCGCTGATGCCTTCGCGTTTTAGCACAACGGCGATGGTGCGCCATAAAATCCGCGCATCGAGCACCAGTGAGAAGTTTTTTACATACTGCGCATCATAGGCCAGCCGGGTGTCCCATGTGGTGGCGTTGCGGCCATTGATTTGCGCCAGCCCCGTAATGCCCGGGCGCATCTGATGGCGGATTTTTTCTTCCATGCGATAATAGGGAAGATAGTCCGGCAGCAGCGGCCTTGGGCCGACAAAGCTCATCTCGCCTTTCAGAATATTCCAAAGCTCCGGTAATTCGTCGAGGCTTGTGGAGCGCAGCCACGCGCCAAAAGCATGAAGGCGCAGATGATCGGGCAGCAGCGCGCCGTTCACATCTTTTGCCTGAGTCATGCTGCGGAATTTGATAAGCTGAAACTCGCGCTCACCCTTGCCGATACGGGTCTGGGTAAAAAATACCGGCGCGCCTAGCCGCGTGCGAATATAAAGGTAAAGCAGCAATAATATCGGCGCAGCCATGACAAGAAGCAGCAGTGCCAGCGCGATATCAAAGCCACGTTTCAGGGCAAGTTGCATTGCCTTGGGGTAAGGGGCAATCGGGGATTTGTCAATCCGCCGCCGCTCAGCTATGGTTGCCGCATGACGGACTTACCTTATATTATCATCGGCAGCGGCGGCCATGCGCGTGTGATCCTGGGCGTGCTGCGGCTGATGGGCGAGGAAGTGCGCGGCCTCTTGACGCTCGATGTCAAACGCGTGGGGGACGATCTTCTGGGTGTACCCATCATTGGTACGGATGGAAAATTTTCGCTCGACCGTGCTGAGGTGCAGATTATCAACGGCGTTGGCAACCGCGCTTCGCGTGAGGGCAGCGGCCTCAGAATGCGGGCGGAGGTCACGGCGCGCTACGAGGCGGAAGGGTTTACGTGTGCAAGCGTGATCGCCCCTAATGCCAATATCATGCCAGAGGTGACACTCGCCACCGGCGTGCAGATTATGGCGGGCGCCACCTTGCAACCGGGCGCCAGCGTGGGTGCGCAGAGCATCATCAACACCAATGCCACGGTTGATCATGATGTCACGATCGGTGAGCATTCCCATATCGCGCCCGGCGCTATTTTATGCGGCGGGGTGACGGTGGGCGCGCTGACCCATGTGGGGGCGGGTGCAGTTATTATTCAAGGCATCACGATTGGCAGAAACTGCGTGATTGGCGCAGGCGTCACTGTGCGTAAAGACGTGCCGGACGGGAAAGTGATAACGTAAGCTATTCGCCCTGACTGGCGCTGTAGCCGGGCTTTCCATCGAATTTATAGAGAGGTTCCACTTTCAAAAAGTCCACTCCCCCTTCAGCGGCGCGGGTCATGAGTGCGGCCACGTCTTTCAGCGTCACCGCCTTGCCTTCAGCGGGCAGGAAGCGGGCGCGGTAGCGGTCGGTTACATCCATCTCTGTCACCATATTCGGCCAGACTTTAAGCCCTTTGCAGGAAATCATGTTCAGTTGCAGCGCGTCGGTAGACAGCTTCTGAAGCATGGCGCCTAAATCATTAATGTCTTTGCCCAGCCATGCGACGAATAAATCCGCGCCGATCAGCTCGCGCTTTTCCGTCTGCGGGGCCATGACGGCATGAATCTCGATATGTTTGCCCGGCTTGAAATTAGCGGGGCGGAAGGTTGACGGCTCTTCTCCCAGCCGGTCAATCACGGCTTCGGCAAATTCATTCGTGCCCAGTTTTTTCTTACTCATTTCGCCGAAAATATCGGCGGTGTGCATACCGTCCTCAATCGTTTTCAGCCAGGCATTCTGCACCTTATTCGCATGTTCCGCGAGGCCGAGATGCGACAGCATCATGATCGCCCCCTGAAGTAACCCTGAGGGATTCGCGATGTTTTTGCCCGCAATATCGGGGGCGGAACCGTGAATCGCTTCAAACATGGCATAGTTTGCCCCTACGTTTGAAGATCCCGCAATCCCCACCGATCCCGATACTTCCGCTGCGATATCGGAAATAATATCGCCAAAGAGATTTTCGGTCACAATCACGTCAAACAGATGGGGCTTGCTCGCAATCCGCGCCGAGCCGATATCGACGATATAATGATCCGCCTCGATCTGCGGATATTCGGCCGCGATGCGCGTAAAGGCGTCATGAAACGCGCCATCCGTCAGCTTCATGATATTATCCTTACTCATGCAGGTGACTTTCTTGCGCCCGTTATTCACCGCATATTCGAACGCGTAGCGCATGATGCGCTCGGAGCCGGAGCGGGTGATAATCTTGACACTCTGGAAAGCGTCATGCGTCTGGCGGTATTCGATACCGGCATAAAGATCCTCCTCATTCTCGCGGATGATGACCATGTTCATATTCGCATGCATCGACTTTATATAAGGGTGGTAAGAGAGGCACGGGCGCACATTGGCGTAAAGCCCAAGCGATTTACGCATGGTGACGTTGAGAGATTTATACCCCCCGCCCTGAGGCGTGGTGATGGGGGCTTTGAGCAGTGTCTTGGTGCGGCGGATCGAATCCCACGCTGCGGGCGGAATGCCGGTCGTCACCCCTTTTTCGTAAAATTTCTGCCCGACTTCAATCGTCTCAATGGCCAGTGGCACGCGCGCTTCCGCCAGAATTTTCAGCACCGCTTCCATGATTTCGGGGCCAATCCCATCCCCATACGCTACGGTCACGGGTTTGGCTTGCAGCTTCTGATTCAGGGATACAACAGATGCGGTCATAAAAGGCTCCATTCATGGCGCGTCATTGCGAGGAGGCCGAAGGCCGACGCGGCAATCCAGCCTACTTAAAGATAACTGGATTGCTTCGCTTCCGTTGTTCGCTCGCAATGACGAGGAAAGGGAATTGTCACAACCCTACTCACCCGCGCCGCCGCAATCTACCAAACCGCGTATTTTATGACTTGGAAAGGGCGGATTCTTGGTGCAATGTCGCTTTTCAGTCTCTACACCATATTCCTTTAGGAAATAACCCTATGTCGCAACCTGCCACGCCAAGCCCCGCAGCTATCACCCGCGAAAAACTGAGCGAGATGATTGATCATCTTCGCCCCGACAAAGAGCTTTTTTCAGGCCGCAAATTTTTTGAGCGGTTGATTGAATATAAAAGTGTTGAGGAGGTGATTGCCTTTGTGAACAAGGCAAGTGCCGCCCTCGATAAGCAGGACGGGCTTGATCTTTATTTCGATTTCGACCCGGTGGAAAAAGAAGTGTTCCACCGCACGCGCCTGCGCATGATGTCGCGGCGGGAATTTTTGGGGGTTTCAGCGGTGGGCATTGCTGGCGGCGTATTTTTCACCACCGGTACCATTGGTGCGGTCAAGCAGGTGATGAACCTTGCCTTTGGCAAAGAAGCGCAGGGATCTGCGCCCGCCCCAGAAACCCAGATGGATAAGATGGAAGAATTCATCCGCACGCAGATTTACCCCACCGGCGAACTTTTGATTGGCGCCGCGCTGGTGAACGAGGCTTACGAAAAATCCCTCGAGCTGAAGCTCGAACAGATTGCGGATGCGGTTGAAATGCTGGGCGATAAGCTGCGGCAGGCCGAGGCGCTACAGGTCTAGCGTTACTGCGCGAGCGCTGCTTTGACCGCCGCGATTGCGTCGGCAAGCCGGCCTGCCTCCGGCCCGCCCGCTTGCGCGAAATCGGGCTTGCCGCCGCCACCTTGCCCGCCCACCGCGGCAGCGGCGGCGCGCACCAGCGCCGGTGCATCCGCTTTCGCGTTTTTCCCTACCGCCACGATGATATTCGCCTTGCCCTCAAAGCTTGAGGCCAGCGCAATCACGCAATCGGCATGTTTCTGCTGCAGGCCATTTGCCAGTTCGCGCAGCGATTTGGCGTCGAGTTCACCAAAAATTTTATGGGCGAATTGAATTGCGCCAACAGGTTCAATCGTAAGCTCTGCCGCACTGCCACCACTGCCGCCGAGGGCGGCCTGTTTCTTCGCTTCCTGCAATTGTTTTTCGAGCTTCTTTTTTTCGTCCATCAGTGCGGAGATTTTTTCATTCAAATCTTCCGGTTTTACTTTCAACTCTCCGGCCAGTTGCTGCAGGCGTTTTTCCTGTTCGGCAAGATGGGCAAATGCGCCTGCTTGCGTCACCGCCTCAATCCGGCGGATGCCCGCGGCCACCGAGGATTCCGTAAGGATACGGAAAAGCCCAATATCGCCCGTGCGCGCCACATGCGTACCGCCGCAAAGTTCGACGGAGTAGGGGAGTGTTGTTTTTATCCCCCCCGTTTGCGCCTCTTTTTTTATCCCCCCCGCAGGCGGGGGGGAGGTAAGGGGGGGAATTACCGCGCCGCTTGCGCCAGCCTCAAGATTCCCCCCTCCTGCTCCCCCCGCTTGCGGGGGGAGGGTTTTTTGCATCCCTCCCGTTTGCGCCTCTTCTTTTATCCCCCCCGCTTGAGGGGGGAGTGAAGAAAGTGGCGCTTGCGGGGGGAGTGAATGAGTGCGCGGTGAGGAAGAAATACCCATTGTCAGCACGCGCACTTCCTCGCCATATTTTTCACCAAAAAGCGCCATCGCGCCCGCTTCCATGGCCTCTTTCGGGGTCATGAGTTTGGTGGAGACTTCCGAATTTTCCCAGATGAGGTGGTTGACCTCCTGCTCGATGCTGTCCAGCTCCTCGCGCGTGATCTGGCGCGGGTGGGTGATGTCGAACCGCAGGCGGTCTTCCGCCACGAGCGAGCCTTTCTGCGTCACATGCTCCCCCAGTTTCCGGCGCAGTGCCGCATGCAGCAGATGGGTGGCGGAATGATTTGCGCGGATGCGGTCGCGCCGTGCGGCATCGACCGTGAGGGTGATTGTATCCCCCACCGCCAGCGTGCCGGTTTCTAACGTGACCCTGTGCAGATGCATGGCCTCAAGCGGCCTCGTGGTATCGGTAATGCAGCCATTTGTGCCCTTGCCGGTGAAGCGGCCTGAGTCGCCCACCTGACCGCCGGATTCAGCATAAAACGGGGTCTGGTTGACAAGCAGATATCCGCTCTCGCCTGCGTTCAGGCTTGCTACTTCCTTACCCTCCTTCACCAGCGCGGTGACGATGGCCTGAGCCTCCGTCATCCGGTAGCCGAGAAACTCCGTCGCACCGAGCTTGTCTTTAAGGGTAAACCATAGCGCGTTCGTTGCCGAATCCCCTGAACCTTTATGCGCCTCGCGCGCGCGCTGGCGCTGGGCTTCCATAGCCGACTCAAAGCCGGCGAGATCGACCGTAATTGCATCTGCCCGCAAAATATCCTGCGTTAAATCGAGCGGGAATCCGTAGGTGTCATAGAGCTTGAACGCCACATCGCCGGGGAAGATTTTGGCACCCAGCTTCCCGCGCTCTTCCTCCAGCAGCTTCAGCCCGCGCTCAAGCGTCTGGCGGAAGCGTTCTTCTTCGAGCTTCAGGGTTTCGGTGATGATTGCCTGCGCCCGCACCAGCTCAGGGTAGGCCTGCCCCATCTGCTGCACGAGGGTGGGCACAAGCCGGTACATGAGCGGATCTTTCGCCCCCAGTATATGGGCGTGGCGCATGGCGCGGCGCATGATCCGCCGCAGTACATAGCCGCGGCCTTCATTGCCGGGCAATACACCATCCGCAATCAGAAATCCCGAGGCGCGTAAGTGATCAGCAATGACGCGGTGAGAAACGCGTGACTCGTGGCGCGTGTTACGTGACTCGTGTTCGGAAGCCGCAATCAAGGTTTTGAACAGGTCAATATCGTAATTATCATGCACGCCCTGCAATACGGCGGTAACGCGCTCAAGCCCCATGCCGGTATCAATCGAGGGTTTGGGAAGGGGAATGCGCGTGTCCTTATCTTTCTGCTCATACTGCATGAAGACAAGATTCCAGATTTCGATGAAGCGGTCGCCATCTGCATCCTTACTGCCTGGGGGGCCGCCGGGAATATGCGCGCCGTGATCGTAGAAAATTTCGGAGCAGGGGCCGCAGGGGCCGGTATCACCCATCGCCCAGAAATTATCACTTGTCGGGATGCGGATGATTTTATCTTCCGGCAGACCGGCGATTTTCTTCCATAAACCGAACGCCTCATCATCCGTATGATAGACGGTGACGCAGAGTTTTTCTTTGGGCAGCCCCCAGGTTTTGGTAATCAGCTCCCACGCATGGGTAATCGCGCCTTCCTTGAAATAATCGCCGAAGGAGAAATTCCCGAGCATCTCAAAAAACGTGTGATGCCGTGCGGTATAGCCGACATTATCAAGGTCGTTATGCTTGCCGCCCGCGCGCACGCATTTCTGGCTGGTGGCCGCACGTGGCGGCTGGGGCGGTTGCTCCAGCCCGGTGAAGATGTTTTTGAACTGGTTCATCCCCGCATTGGTGAACATCAGGGTCGGGTCGTTATGTGGCACAAGCGAGGAGGAGGGCAGGGGCGTGTGCCCGTGCGCGCGGAAATATTGGAGAAACGATGCGCGGATATCGGAAAGTGACTGCATTGCGCTATTTGGCCGCAAACTTCTGAATTGGCAAGAGCGTTGTGAAAGGCCTTAACCGCGTTGCGGGCTTTGTGCCTGAGCGCCGCGACCGGC
>CANHAG010000055.1 GCA_947458525.1 Rhodospirillaceae bacterium
CTTGAGTGCGCCAGCATCACGAATATACGTAGCCGGCTGGTAAAGCCCGCCGCTGAGCGAAAAATCGTCCGAAAACAGATGCAGAATGTTAAGCCCGGCCTGGCCAGTGAACTGGTAAAGCTCCGGAATCGTGTAGGCGCGGTCCTGCGCGTGCAGCAGTAGATCAAAAATCCCCACATCCGAACGTATTTCATTCAGGATCGTTAGCGGCGAATGGTGAAACCAGTTGGTCGGGGGAAGATGCATCAGCACCGATTTTGCATTATCAACCCGCTGCTGCAGATTCGGCTCATCGCGGTTGATCATGCGCAGCGCTTCCTGCATCGGGTAGACAGCAGCGCGGCCATAGCGCGCATATACCATGATGCCCATGGCGCCGTCTTCCTTCATCGCATCGGCCAGTATTTTGAGCCCCGCATCCGGATCCGCCAGATGATGTAGCACGCCCGAGCAGTTAACATAATCAAACTGCCCAAGACCGAGCTTGGGGATATTCAGCAACGAATCATGAATCCATGTCACGTTATCAAGCCCGCGCATCCGCATCCGTTCTTTGGCCACCGCCATAGAGGCCTGACTCATATCGAGGTAGATGATTTCGGCGGGTAATCCACGAAACTGCTCTGCCATATGTACCGCCGCATCGCCTGTGCCTCCGCCAGCTACCAGCGCGCGAAAGGGCTTGGTAAAATCGCGCTTGCCCTGGTAGCAGAAATGATTGAGCCGATCGAATGCCTCTAGAAACGTGCCGTAGAGCCGTTTTTTCTCATCCTCAGGGTTCACCAGCGGATAGGGAAAATTCTCGTAATGCGCCCGCACTTCTTCGAGATAATTGGGCGATTCCATGCTGGGTTTAGGGGCGGCGGTCATACATTATCCTTTGGCGGAAAAATACGCTGCTGCAACTCGAGTGGATAAATAACAGCCGAAGATTCAGGATAGCGCAGATACATCCACCCGGCGTGATGAAACGCATCATAAAGCGTACTAAATTCCTGTCTGAGAAGCGCGAGATCCGCACCTGTATCGCCGGCAACCCGCCGGAGAATTTCACGCAGTGGACGACACCCGTCAATCTGCATAAAAAGTGCCGCAAGATTTGCAGTTTTCTTCAATGTTGCTGTAACTTTTGTGCCGGGATGCGTCAGAATCAGGTGGCCTTCTCCTTCCTGCGGCTTAAGGATCAGATCCGAAATATTTTCTGCACCATCATGCACATCAAACCCGAATAAAGGAATCACCTCGATATTCTCCAAGGAGGGAGGCTTCGGAACGTGTTTTGCCGCATAAAAAGTATGTTTATAAATCTTCCCGTGCAGCAGCTCCGCCAGCGTGTGCTGGTCGCGCTGCGAGAATGTACTGACTTTCTCGCGTAATTTTGCATCCTGCAAATAAGTGGCAGGGTCATAAAGATTACCCGCTTCCGGATAACCATCATGAAACAAGTGCAGCAGGTTGAGCCCCGCAGTTTCCAGAAAATCATAGAGCTCGGGGATGGAATAGGCGCGGTCCTCAGCGTGCAGCAGCAGATCGTAAATCCCCGCATCGGAGCGGATTTCCTGCAGGAATGCAGGGGGAGACTGAATGAACCAGTTCGTCGGCGGCAGGTGGCTTAAGATTGCCTTCGCGTTATCAACACGTTTTTGCAAATCCGGCTCGCCCCGGTTAATCAGCCGCAGCGCCTCCTGCAGCGGGTAGATGGCAAGGCGGCCATATTTGGCATAAAGCATGAGCCCCATCGCCCCTTTTTCGCTGAGCGCGTCGGCCAGTATTTTTAACCCCGCCTCCGGCTCCGGCAGATGGTGCAGCACGCCGGAGCAATTAATGTAATCAAACGTCCCAAGGCCAAGCGCGGGGATATTCAGCAGCGATTCCTGAATCCATGTCACATTCTCAAGCCCACGAATCTCAATACGTTTTTTGGCAATGGCCAGAGAGGCGCCGCTTCTATCCAGATAGATAATTTCCGCCTTGCGCCCGCGCATCTGTTCGGCCAGATGCACCAGCCCCTCACCCGTTCCGCCTCCGGCAAACAGGGCGCGGAAGGGCTGGTTAAAATCGCGCCGCCCCTCATAACAAAAATGATTGAGCCTATCGAACGCCTCATGCACGGTGGTGCTCAGGCGTTTTCTCTCATCTTCGGGATTCACCAGCGGATAGGGAAAAGTCTCATAATGCAGCCTGACTTCTTCCTGCGTGTCTGCGGTCGAATCGTCGTGTTTCAAGAATTCACGTGGTTTCTGCGCAACGTTCATGACATTCAATCCTTAAGGATACTCGCACGGTTCAGGCGGCCGTTACCTGCGTAAGATGCCTAATGAGAACGGCCAGACTGTGCAAGAAAAATCCTGCTTGCCAAACCCGTATGGCTTTTCTAGGTTGCGGCCGCATTTCAACGGTTCAACATTAAGAATCAAGGAGCCATCATGGAACTCGCCGATTTTCAAAACATCATCCTCGCCTGCGGCGTTATTGCTGTACTTTACGGGCTTTTAACCATCCGCAGCATTCTGGCGCAGAGCAAGGGCAATGAAGCCATGGTGGATATTGCGCTTGCCATTCAGGAAGGCGCGTCGGCCTATCTGAACCGCCAGTATCGCACGATTGCGATCGTGGGAGCGGTGATTTTTGTGGGTCTTGGCACGCAACTGGGCTGGACGGTGGCCATCGGTTTTGCCATCGGCGCCGTGCTTTCAGGGATTGCCGGTTATATCGGGATGATGATTTCCGTTCGCGCCAATGTGCGCACCGCGGAAGCCGCGCGCTCTGGTATGCAGAAGGCGCTCACGGTCGCCTTCCGCTCCGGCGCGGTGACGGGGATGTTCGTGGTCGGCCTCGGGCTGCTGGGTACGGCGGGGTATTATTTCTATCTGCTGGATACTGGTACTGAATCCCGTCAGATTCTGGAAGCACTCGTGGCACTCTCCTTCGGTGCATCGCTGATTTCGATTTTTGCACGTCTTGGCGGTGGTATTTTCACCAAAGGGGCGGATGTGGGCGCAGATCTCGTGGGTAAGGTTGAAGCCGGCATCCCCGAGGATGACGCGCGCAACCCGGCCGTCATCGCCGATAACGTGGGCGATAATGTGGGCGATTGCGCCGGCATGGCCGCCGACCTGTTCGAAACCTATGTGGTAACGATTGTGGCCACCATGCTGCTGGCCGCTATTTACTTTACGGG
This sequence comes from Rhodospirillaceae bacterium, assembly GCA_947458525.1. Classification (GTDB taxonomy): domain Bacteria; phylum Pseudomonadota; class Alphaproteobacteria; order Rickettsiales; family UBA3002; genus JAFLDD01. The sequence continues at coordinate 3,182 of CANHAG010000055.1, forward strand.
TATTACGCGTGACCTGTTCATGCTTTACCCGCTGGCGCTTGGCGGGGTCTGCATCCTTGCTTCCATTGTCAGCACCTATGCGGTCAGGCTCGATAAATCCGGCAATATCATGCGGGCGCTCTATAAAGGCTTCATCGTCAGCGCCCTGCTTTCTGCCGTGCTGATTCTCCACCTCACCCGTCATATGCTCGGGCTTGGGTCTCAGTTTGTGGCCGATGGCGTGATGTTTACGGGGTTTGATGTTTTCCTCTGCACCCTTGTCGGGCTTGGTGTCACGGGTGCGCTGGTGTGGATTACGGAATACTACACTTCCACCCATTACCGCCCGGTGCGTTCGGTGGCCAAAGCCTCCACCACCGGCCACGGCACGAACGTGATTCAGGGGCTGGCCGTATCTATGGAATCAACGGCACTGCCGATTCTCACCATCTCGGTAGGGATCATTATTTCCTTCCAGCTCTGCGGGCTGTTTGGGGTGGGGATTGCCGCTACCACCATGCTGGCACTCGCTGGAATGGTCGTCGCGCTCGATGCATATGGGCCGGTGACAGATAATGCCGGGGGCATTGCTGAAATGTCTGGCCTGCCCAAAGAAGTGCGGGTGACAACCGACGCCCTCGATGCCGTGGGCAACACCACCAAAGCCGTGACCAAAGGCTATGCCATCGGCTCCGCCGCACTCGCGGCGCTGGTGCTGTTCACCGCCTATGTGCAGGACATCAAGCACTATTTCCCCGCGCTTAATGTTCAGTTCAGCCTGTCGGATCCATACGTGCTGGTCGGCCTCTTCATTGGGGGGCTGCTGCCTTATTTCTTTGGCGGTCTGGCCATGCAGGCAGTGGGGCGCGCGGCCGGTGCGGTCGTGACCGAAGTTCGCAGGCAGTTCAAGGAAATCCCCGGTATTATGGAGCGCAAAGCCCGGCCGGATTATTCAAAGGCAGTAGATATGCTTACCAAAGCCGCGATCAAGGAAATGATTGTGCCTTCGCTCCTGCCGATTGTGGTGCCGGTACTGCTTTACTTCGTGATTGAATCCATTGCCGGTCAGGCGCAGGCCTTTGCGGCACTTGGCGCACTGCTCATGGGCATTATCGTGACCGGTCTGTTCGTGGCGATTTCCATGACATCTGGCGGCGGCGCGTGGGATAACGCGAAGAAATATATCGAGGAAGGCAATTTCGGCGGCAAAGGTTCAGACGCCCATAAAGCGGCCGTGACCGGCGACACGGTAGGCGACCCGTATAAAGATACGGCCGGCCCTGCCGTCAACCCGCTCATCAAAATCGCCAATATCGTGGCGATTCTGCTGCTCGCCCTGCTTGCACACTGAGGCTGCCAGCCATCATGTAGTTACGCTTCAGGAAACCATTTGCTGAGCTTCAGGCACACGCGGCGGCACAGCCCCGGCCTGATGGCCTTCCACTGGCTGCGCTTACGCATGACGGGGCGGCGCAAAACCGCCGCTTATGGCGGACGGTTTTGATAGCTGTCTGACTCATGAATTAGTCAAACAGCGATAGGCCTAACTTTCGACGCACAGATGAACCCTATCCATCAGTGGCAGAAGGCAGACATCAATCTGGTGATTGAACTGCGGCACCGTTAGGCGGATAATTTTTGCGGACAGATTTTCGCGCTCATGCGGCTAAAAATTACTCCGGTTTACGTACAACTACATTCATCTCAATCCCCATCAGCAGATGCGGCTTGATCGCCGCAAAGCTATCGGGTTTTTTTCTCTGCAGACGATAGAGCCAGCCCACCAACCACTCCTCACGCAAGGCGCGAAGATATTCAATGACCAGATACGCAATAGGATCTTTGCGTAGTAAATTGAATCGCTCTCGTTTGAACCAGGCATGAATCGGGTCAGCTTTGCTGAAATGGCGATAGCGAAGACGCTGCGCCCCTTGCAGAAACGGCGCCACCGGATTAATTTCCAGCACCTCACAGCGAAAAATTTTCTGAAAATGCAGCCGCAGGGAATGCTCGTCGAAATTTCGTAAATGAATAAACTCATACGGTAAATCCGTACGCAGATAAACTTCCAGATCCTCACGATAGGGCACGCGGATAATCAAGTGTCCGCCGGGTTTCAGCACGCGCAACATCTGCGTGGTGGCGGCATGTAAGTCGAGGACATGCTCAAGCACATCGGTCGCCATCACCATATCAAACACACCGTCCTGATACGGCATGTCCTCAAGCTTGGCATAGGCGACGTCGATGCCCTTGCTTTGAGCGATTTTCAAATAGCTCTGCTGATATCAATGCCGTAGCGATCCAGTTCCGGGCATTGCTCAATCACCCGGGCGAGCGATACGCCAACATCCAGAATTTTCTGTCCGGGGCGGCTATATTTTCGTACTAGTGCGCGCGTCGAAGCCTCAAGCTCCTGCCATAGCTCGTCTGGAATCCAAGGGTTGGCGGAATCTTCCGACATGCGGTCGATATGATCTTTGGCAATCTGCGTATAATTTTCCGTATAGCGATCCGCAGCACTGAAGACGGGAATACCGTCCTCTACGCGCAAAGGATCGACGCGGTAGAGCGAAGAACGTTGCGACTGCTTCAATGCGGTCATGGCGTTTTCTCCTTAAGGGTTAACGGCGCAGCAGCAGCGCCCATCGGCAAATAATCTTTGAGCACTTTCTCGGCCACAAAGCGGCTGCCCGCTGCCGAGAAATGATCGTCATCCGCGTAGAGCAATACACCATTCAGCAGCACACGGCAAACCCCTTGCGGGCAGAAAGCTGGAAGCGGATCAATTACCGTCACTCCGGGAATTTTTGCCACCCTAGTGCGGTAATCGCGCTGCCGTTCGATCACCGTGGCGAGCGGCAAGGTGCAGTCGCTCACGTTCCTACGCAACGGGCGTGAAATACACTGTGCCACATCCATCCCCGTTTCGGGGTTTTCGAGCAGATAATATACTTTCTTTCCTGCACGCCGCAGTTCGGTCACGGTTTGCGCCAGCCCGCGCATGAAAATATTATCCGAGGATAAGTTTTTCCATGCCGGGTTATCCGTGCGGATGGGTTTATCGTGGTAGTCTTTTTCGGACGCGCCAAAGCCGTTGCCCGTCATATAAATCGTGCCCCGCGTGACAATAAACACATACGTAATCTCCGGCTTGGATTTGAGCACGTCAAGAAGCTGAGTAATCCTGGCCGAACATTCGCGGCGGTCTTTCTCCGTATCACCAGTCACAGCACCTTTAAGCGGTGGACAGCCGCTATTGGCAAGTAACACCAGATTGTAACCACGTGCCGCCAGAGCCTCGCCCATCCCCGGGAATGTCACATGCGCGTGGGAATCGCCAATCAATGCGACAGTGTCTTTCGCTTTCGCATCATGATAGCGGCAATAATAAAAATCCGGTTTAAAACCCACATACGAAAGACATGATGGATCTCTTTCCGGTGTGCGGATCAGTTCATTCTTATTATTGGCAAACGCAGCAATGCTTGCACGCTGCGGCAGACCTTCCATGCGATAAATCACCAAGCCTGTTACCCCTAACGCAATCATGACCACACAAAGCACCATGGTTTTTTGGCGCTTATGCGTGCCAAACCGAATCGGTTTTTCCACCAACTGGTAGGTCGCGTAAGCCAGCGCCAGACTGAGTGCAAGACAGGCGATGCGTACTTCGATCGGCGGTATTGCCGAATAAATAATTCGCGCCAGCGATAATAACGGCCAATGCCACAGATAAAGCGGGTAGCTGATAAGCCCAATGCCGACCATCCATGGCTGCGCCAGAAACCAGCGATTCACGGGTGCGGCGGCACCAGCCGCAATCATCAGCCATGCGCCCGCGACCGGAAGCAGCGCCCAGAACCCTGGGAAACTGAAAGATTTACGTAAGCCAAAACAGGCGGCAAGAATCAGTGCAAAACCAATCCACGACATCGCGGTTCGCCAATGTGAGCGAAACATCAGGGGGCGGGTCAAGGTCAGATAAGCGAGCAACGCACCAGCCGACAATTCCCAAAACCGGGTGAACGGACTATAAAATGCGAGCGACAAATCA
>CANHAG010000056.1 GCA_947458525.1 Rhodospirillaceae bacterium
GGCATGAAGGCCATTGACGCGCCGGATATTGCGTTAGTGTAGGGGGGTGCCTGGTGCTTGGTGCCTAGTGCTTGGTATAGGAAAACCAATGGATAAGCTGAAAAGTTATCGGGATTTAGTGGCTTGGCAGTTATCGATTGAGCTGATTAATGACCTCTACGACTTAACGGACAATTTCCCGCCGCGTGAGCAATATGCATTATCACAGCAGCTTCGTCGTGCCGCAGTTTCTATTGCCTCTAATCTTGCTGAGGGGAGTGTTCGCGGCAAGGCGGAGTTTATTCATTTCATTAACATTGCACGCGGATCATTGGCGGAAGTAGAAACGCAGCTTTTTATTGCAAGGCGTCGTAATTATGGCGATGCTGGAAAATATGAATCATTTGAAGCTCAAGCCAATCGATTGTCGCGCGTTATGATGGGTCTTCTTCAATCACTAAAAAAACCAGGCACCAAGCACCAGGCACCAGGCACCACTTATGGCTAGCAATTCTTTCGGCAATCTGTTCCGTTTCACGACCTGGGGCGAGTCCCACGGCGAGGCGATTGGCTGTGTGGTGGATGGTTGCCCCTCGCTGATTCCCTTGAGCGAGGCAGATATCCAGCCCTATCTTGATAAGCGCAAGCCCGGGCAATCGAAGTTTACAACCCAGCGCCGCGAGCCGGATACAGTCAAAATCCTCTCCGGCGTATTTGAAGGTAAAACCACCGGCGCGCCGATTGCGCTCATTATTTATAACGAAGATCAGAAATCAAAAGATTACAGCGAAATTAAAGATACATTCCGCCCCGGTCATGCCGACTTCACTTATGAAGCCAAATATGGCATTCGCGATTATCGGGGCGGCGGGCGCTCAAGCGCGCGTGAAACCGCCATGCGCGTGGCAGCAGGTGCCATTGCGCGTAAAATGCTGGAAAATTCCCCCCTCCTGCTCCCCCCGCAAGCGGGGGGAGTGAAGGAAGAGACGCAAGCGGGGGGAGTGAAGGAAGAGACGCAAGCGGGGGGAGGGAGTTCCATATCCCCCCCGCAAGCGGGGGGGAGTAAGGGGGGGAATCCGGCGGGAATAAAAATCACCGGTTACCTCGTGGAGATGGGCGGAGATGCGATCGACCGCGCTAATTTCGATGAGTCGGAGATTGAGCGCAACCCCTTCTGGTGCCCGGATGCCAAGGCCGCCGCGCGGTGGGAACAATCTCTTGATGCGGCGCGTAAAGATGGTTCCTCCCTCGGCGCGGTGATTGAGGTGGTGGCAGAGAATATACCGCCGGGGCTGGGTGATCCCATCTATCAGAAACTGAGTGCAAAACTTGCCGAAGCGATGATGAGCATCAACGCCGTTAAAGCTGTGGAAATTGGCGATGGTTTCGCCGCCGCCCGCCTGCGCGGTGAAGAAAATGCCGACCGTATGCGGATTCACCCTCACCCTCCCGCTGGCGCGGGCACCTCCCTCTCCCTCACTGAGGGAGAGGGAACGAGCGCAGCGAGGGGTGAGGGTGTGAAATTCCTCTCTAACCACGCGGGCGGCATTTTGGGCGGAATCTCGACCGGCCAGCCCATTATGGTGCGGTTTGCGGTAAAACCTACCAGCTCCATTCTGACTCCGGTGGAAACCATCACCAAATCCGGCAAAAATACCGAGATCATCACCAAAGGCCGGCATGACCCCTGCGTGGGTATTCGCGCCGTGCCGATTGGCGAGGCGATGATGGCCCTCGTGCTTGCCGACGCGCTGCTGATGTGGCGCGCTTATCGTTAGCCAGCGTAAATTACCGCCAGGAGATTATCGAGGCCAGCACTGCCCACCAGACCCAGTGCGCATCCGCAATGCGCGGGGGTCGGCGCTTGAAAATCCAGCAGCGCAGCCACTCGGCAATCAGTGCAAACACAAGCACCGTCACGCCGTTTGTGAACCATCCATAGATCGTGCCTTCCGCCCGGGTACGCTCCAGCGCCAGTGCGATAAACGCATAGCTGTAGAGTGTGGCGCTGATCCAGCCCTGTTGCCACTGAATCGCGGCGAGCGTAATCGCAAAAAATCCGGCCGCAGTATAAAGCAGAAATGATTCCGAAAGGCCAAAACGCAGAAACATGCACACAAACAGTATCAGGCAGGCCAGTTCAACCACCGTATAGATACCGGGAATTTTTCCTGCGCAATAGCGGCAGCGGCCGCGCGTCATGACGTAGGAAAGAATCGGGAAGAGATCGATGGGCTTGAGATCAGCATTGCAATGCCCGCAATAGGGGTGCCGCTCAAACGGGGTTTTGCCAAGCGGCAGGCGATAGACGATCGAGCAGGCATAATTGCCGAAAGCCGGGCCAAGCACCAGCATGAAAATCAGGCCGCTAATGGTGGCGTGATGTTCGCTCAAAAAGGAAATCATGGCGGGAGTATTTCATTATTTATAGCAGGCACGCGGTTCATGATGCCATGGCGGATCATCCCTTTCACGCGGCCTCCAGCGTAATTCTTGGGAAAATCCCTTCAGGTCTGGGCAGTTCGGTGCCCGGTTGTAACGCATGTTCAGGCTTCAGATGCTCAAAACTGCGCGCATCTTTCCCAACGGCCAGCTGGTTCAGCAGCTTATCCGCCGAGTCCGGCACGAATGGCTGTAGCATGATGCCGATGCAGCGGATCACTTCTGCAAGCGTATGGAGGGTTGCTTCCATTGCCGCAGGATCCGTTTTTTTCTGTGTCCAGGGTGCCTCGCGGTCAATAAATTCATTGGCCGCACTCGACATGGCAAGAATCGCCTGCAGCACCTCATGAAACTTGCAGCGCAGCATCTGCTCTCGCGCATCGTCAAGGCTGGTTGGCCTTGTCACCTGCGCTTTCTCGAGCAGCTCGTTATCCTGCGGCCGATGAAGCGGTGTGGGCACCCGACCCCCGCAATGCTTGGCGATCATGCTGAGGGTACGCTGGGCAAGGTTGCCGATATTATTGGCAAGGTCGCTGTTGATGCGCTCGGCCATGGCCTGACGCGAGAAATTTCCATCCTGCCCGAAGGGCACTTCGCGCAGCAGAAAATAGCGCGTCTGGTCAAGCCCGTATTTTTCCACCAGATGATCGGGCGCTACCACATTCCCCAGCGATTTACTCATTTTTTCGCCCTCAATCGTCCACCAGCCATGGGCGAACACGCGGCGCGGCAGGGGCAGATTGGCCGACATCAGGAAGGCCGGCCAGTACACCGCATGAAACCGCAGAATATCTTTGCCGACCATATGTAAATCAGCCGGCCAGAAGCTGTTATAGTCGGGCGAATCTGTATCCGGAAACCCTGCCGCTGTCAGGTAATTGGTCAGCGCATCCAGCCAGACATACATAATGTGTTTTTCATCCCCCGGCACGGGAATACCCCATGTGAAGGTGGTGCGCGAGATGGACAAATCCCTGAGGCCGCCTTTCACAAAGCTGATGACTTCATTGCGCCTGGATTCGGGCAGAATAGCGCCAGGATTTTCATCATAAAATTTCAGTAGTTTTTCCTGATAGGCGGAGAGTTTGAAGAAATAGCTCGGCTCTTCCACCCATTCTACTTCCGCCCCTGTTGGGGCTTTGCCGTTTACAAGTTCAGATTCCTGATAAAACGCCTCGTCCCTCACCGAATACCAGCCGGCATAGCCGCCAAGATAGATATCTCCTGCCGCATCCAGCCGCTGCCACAAGGCCTGCGCGGCTTTGATATGGCGCGGTTCAGTGGTGCGGATAAAATCATCATTCGAAAGCCCAAGCACGCTTGCCATATGGCGGAAATGCTCTGAGACTTCGTCGGTAAATTGCTGCGGCGGCATGCCGGCATTCGCGGCGGATTTTTCTACCTTCTGCCCGTGTTCATCCGTCCCGGTCAGGAATTTTACCCTGCGCCCGTCCAGCCGCATGAAGCGCGCCAGCACATCGCACGCAACCGAAGTATAGGCATGCCCCAGATGCGGCTTGTCGTTCACGTAATAAATAGGGGTGGTGATGTAATAGGTTTTCTGAGCCATGCCCATGAATTATACGCCACGCCCCACGGGGTCAAGCCGGGGATTTATTGCTGCGGCTTTGCAGCAGGAGCGGCAGGTTTCGAGGGATCCTCTAAAGCCGGCACCGGCTGTTTCATGGGCGGTTGCCCTGCTCCTTTGCGGTCCTGCGCGTTGATTTTTCCGTCTTTATTCGTATCCATCCTTTCGAAGCGTTTCTCGGCATTCGCCATAAATTCTGCTTTTGAAACGCTCCCATCCTTATCCGCATCAATCATCTGCATGCGGTTTTTCATGTGGCCATGGTTATGCATCATATGCGGGCAGTTTGCTGCCCCGTCGGGACACGCACCGGGCATAGGCGTGGGCTGTGCGAACGCGGCCGGAGAAAGCACCATCAGCGCGGTGCTGGTGATAAGGGCAGCCAAGCTAAAGCGAGCGGAAGTTGTGGTGATGGATGAAGCCATAAAAATCTCCGTGATGCTGGGGTTTAAATCCAGCGGATGATACGCTCACCGCCAGTAAACACAAGCGGGATAAGCCCCCCGCGATAGGTCACACACGCTCGACCGACTGCACCACTTCTTTGGCGCGCAGCGAGGCGATGATGTTATTGAGATGGCGGGCGTTTTTCACTTCCACATCAATCAGAATTTCGAAGAAATCGATGTTGCGGTTGGTGATTTTCAGGTTGCTGATATTGCCCAAATCCTTGGCGATGACATTGGCAACGGTGGCGAGTGCCGCGGTTTCATGGCTTACGCTCAACTTTAACCGGCCAATAAAGGTTTCTTCCGTTCCTCCGCCCACGTCCCAGGCCACATCAATCCAGCGCTCTGGCGTATCGGCGAAATTCTCAAGCGTTTCGCATTCCATGGTATGGATGGTGATGCCTTTTCCCGTCACCACAATTCCTACAATTTTGTCGCCAGGGATAGGGTGGCAACACCCGGCAAAATGGATGGCCATGCCGGGAACCAGCCCCTTGATAGGCATGGGCACGCCTTTTTTGGCGGTTTTTTTCTTGAGTTTAGCGAGGCTGAACGGGTTTTCCACCCCTGCTGATTCTGATTTGCGCGTATGGAACACCGCATCATACACCTGATTGCGGTTGATAATCCCCTCCCCCACCTCGGCATATAAATCGCCAGCCTCTTTCTTTTTGAAAAGGGCAAGGGCAGGTTCGAGTATTTTATCGGCGAGTTCGTGGCCTTCCTGCTTGAAGGTTTTCTGCAAAATTGCCTTGCCGAGCGTGACATATTCCTCGCGCTGCTGGGTGCGGATATAGCGGCGGATTTCGGACTTCGCCTTGCCGGTCACTACAAACCGCTCCCATGTCGGGCTGGGTGTCTGGGTTTTGGCGGTGATGATTTCCACCTGATCCCCATTTTTCAGCTCGTGTTTGAGCGGTACAATACGGCCATTCACCTTGGCACCAACGGTGGTAAACCCCACCCCCGAATGGACTGCAAAGGCAAAATCCACCGGCGTAGAGCCGCGCGGCAGCGCAATAATATCGCCCTTGGGCGTAAAGCAGAACACCTGATCGTGATACATTTCGAGCTTGGTGTTTTCTAAAAACTCCTCAGCCCCTTCCGATTGTTCGAGAATCTCAAGCAGCTCGCGCACCCAGCGGTACTGCGTGCCTTCGGTTGAGATTTTATCCTGCCCCTGCTTATAGCCCCAGTGCGCGGCAATCCCGTATTCGGCGATGTCGTTCATCTCAAAGGTGCGGATCTGCACTTCTACCCGCTGCTGATGCGGGCCGATGACGGTCGTGTGGATGGACTGATAGCCATTCACTTTCGGTGTGGAGATAAAATCCTTAAAACTGCCGGGCACGGTATGGTATTTCTCGTGAATCAGCCCAAGCGCCTGATAGCACTCACCCACATTATTCACCAGAATGCGGAAGGCAACGATATCGGCCAGCTGCTCGAACGATACGCCCTTGCTTTCCATTTTTTTCCAGATGGAATAGGGCTTCTTCTCGCGCCCATAGACTTTTGCGCCCTTGATGCCAGCGGCTTCCATCATTTCGCGCAGAATATCCTCCACTTTCTGCACCTGCCCGCCGCCCTGCTTGCGCAGAAATTCGAGCCGTTTGGTGATGGAATCCCACGCCTCTGGAAACAGCTCTTTGAATGCCAGCTCCTGAAGTTCCTCCTTCATGCGCCGCATGCCGATACGCTCGGCCAGTGCTGCGTAAATTTCGAGGGTTTCGCGGGCGATGCGGGCGCGTTTTTCCGGCTTGGCGATGTAATGCAGCGTCTCCATATTATGCAGACGATCGGCAAGCTTCACCATCAGCACGCGGATATCTTGCGACATGGCCACCACGAGTTTACGGAAATTTTCCGCCTGCTTGGTGGATTCAGATTTAATCTCAAGCCGGTTCAGCTTGGTGACACCATCGACCAGCACCCGGATTTCGGGGCCAAAAAGCTCACCAATTTCATCCAGCGTCGCATCCGTATCTTCCACCGTATCATGCAAAATCGCGGTGATGATGGACGAGGTATCCAGCCGGTACTGCGTGAGTTTATAGGCCACTTCCAGCGGGTGCGAGATATAGGGATCGCCCGAGGCGCGCTGCTGGTTACCGTGCTTCTGCATGGCATAGACATAGGCGCGGTTAATCGCATCCTCATCCGCATCGGGATCGTAGGAGCGCACCTTCTCAACCAATTCCATCTGGCGGATCATGAGGGGAGTATAGCGGGAAAAGGAGGCTGGTGACTAGAGAAGAGTGCCTAATGATTAGTACCTGGTGCCTAGTTAAGTGGAGATTGTGGCAGGTTCAAGCACCTATAGTCATTTGCATAAATAATTACACATCATTATTTATGCGTCTCGCTCGCGGAGTTTACCCCCGCGCAGGCGGGGGCGGCGCAAAACCGCCGCTTACGGCGGACGGTTTTAATACTCACCTGTGCAATAGATTGCTCACGTGAGTATAATTATTTATGCGTGTCGCTCGTCATTGCGAGCGAAGCGAAGCAATCCAGCAAAAGACTTTTATGGTTTAGCGGGATTGGTTGGCTTCGCCTCTCTCCGCTACGCTACGTGTCGGCCTAAAAGCCTCGCAATGACAACTGCACGAGTGGTGCGAATGGTCTCGGTTAGTGAGTGTGTTTAATAAAGAAAAATGGATGGTGACGTGGGCAAATAACCATCAACCAGATACCAGGCACCAGGCACCAGGCACCAACCCACTAGTCCTCCACTTCGA
>CANHAG010000057.1 GCA_947458525.1 Rhodospirillaceae bacterium
AAGGCGATGCTCGCTTCTGAAGGGTTGTTTGCCCCTGCGCGCAAAAAACCCCTGCCCTATCTGCCGGAAGTGATTGGGGTGATTACTTCGCCTACCGGCGCGGTCATCCGCGATATACTGCACCGTATTGCCGACCGGTTCCCGCGCCATGTGATCCTCTGGCCGGTGGCCGTGCAGGGTAAGGGCGCGGCCGAGCAGATCGCCGCCGCGATTGCGGGGTTCAATGCTCTTCCTCTCCCCCCGCTTCTGGGCGGAGGTGGAGGGGGGAATCCTGCGGCAGGCGAAGGTGCTGAAGCAGTTCCCCCCCTTACGTCCCCCCCGCACGCGGGGGGGATAAGAGAAGTGGCGCACGCGGGGGGGATAAGAGATGTGGCGCAAGCGGGGGGGATAAGAGATGTGGCGCACGCGGGGGGCATGATCTTCCGCCCCGACATCCTCATCGTTGCGCGCGGGGGCGGGTCGGTGGAGGATCTCTGGGCGTTTAACGAGGAAATCGTGGTGCGGGCGGCGGCTGCGTCCGAAATTCCGCTTATTTCCGCCGTAGGGCATGAGACGGATACGACCCTCATCGACTATGCCGCCGACAGGCGCGCGCCCACCCCCACGGCCGCCGCCGAAATGGCCGTACCGGTGCGGGCGGAACTGTCGCTTATGGTGGAGGATTCCGGCCTGCGCATGCGCGAACAGCTTTATCGCCGCCTGCAGACAGAGGAGGAAAAACTGACCGGCCTTGCGCGGGCACTTCCCGGCCTTACCACTATTTTAGGGCTGGCCGCCCAGCGGCTGGATGAAGCATCCGGCCTGTTGCAGCGCGCAGCAGAACTTCGTATGGAACGGCTGGAGCAGCGTGTGTCGCTGCTTGCCGCCGGGCTCAGCCCTGCGCGGCTCCTGCGCCCGCTTGATCAGCAAGAGCACCGTCTGCAGATGATCGCCACCCGGCTGGTGCCGCTGATGCGCAAGCGGCTGGACGGGGCGACCGCCGCGCTTGAAATCCTCGCCGCACAACTGCCACATCTTGACGTGACGCAGGTGTTAAAACGCGGCTTTGCCATCCTGCGCGGGGGGGATGGGCGCATTCTTCCAAATGCGGCTGCCTTACCGCAACAAGGCGAGGTAACCATCGAATTTGCCGATGGCTCACGCCGCGCGACCCTGATGAAAGATGACACTATCTAATGCACATCGAGATAGCCGATGAAAGGCAGCTCGCGGTAGTGATTGGCGTAATCAAGCCCGTAGCCCACCACGAATTTATCCGGCACGGTGAACCCGACAAAATCGGCGCGGATATCGACTGCACGCTTGCCCGGTTTTTCGAGCAGCACCGCAGATTTGATCGACGAAGCCCCTCGGGATTGCAGCAGATTCACCGCAAAGCTGAGCGTACGACCAGTTTCTAAAATATCATCAATAATAAGGAGGGAGGCGCCCTTCACCTCCTCGCTGATATCGCGGCTGATCGTGACTGTGCCTGAGCTTTCGGTAGCCGAGCCGTAGCTTGTGAGGGTCATGAAATCAATCCTCGGGTGAATGCCCATGCCGCTTAAGGCGCGGGCAAGATCGGCCGTGAACATGAAAGACCCGCGCAGGAGCGACACCATGAGAAATTCCTGCGGCATCTGGCTGGCAAGCTCGGCGGCAAGGCTTTCCACCCGCTCCGCAATTTCCTGCGCCGAGTAAAGAACGGGAATGCTGCGTTTTTCATGCATCAGCGGAAGAACATTTCCAGCGGGTTGCCCACATCCACCACTAACGTGCGCACCTCACCGGCGGAACCGGTTTCCGCATTGGTGATGCGGAAGGGATACACCTCGCCGGGCTTTAAGGTTTTATTCACCGCATAGTCGCGCGACCAGAGAATCTCGTTATCCCGCCCGCGCATGGCAACGCGCATGAAGGGAACTTCGCGTGCGGTAGCGTCCTGGTTCACGAGATTGCCGCGGATGAGAAAGCGGGTGCGCTCGCCCACTTGTTCACGCTGCATTGCCACATCTTTCAGTTCCACTCCATAGGTGGAAGAAATACCCAGCATGCCATAGACTGCACCCAGCACTGGCGCGTCCTGCCAGCGGGGAAAATAGGTGACGAAGGCAAGTATCAGCCACGAGGCTGCCAGCGCCGCTGCCGCCAGTTTGAACGGTTTTGCCGGGCGCGGCGGCGGTGCTTTTTTCGTAGAGGTTGCGGCAGCATGCTGTTCCTCCACCGCCTGTGCAGCGGCTAGCACTTCTTCAAAGGCCGGGGGAGATTCAGGCGCGTCCGGAACCTGCTCGGGAACCGGCGCCGGCTCATCCATCAGTACAAATTCAAGGGCTGGGCGCGTGGCGTGCCAGCTATGGGCACAGCGGCTGCATTTCACGATACGGCCCTCGGGCGGAATCGCAGCATCCGGCACCTTGAAGCGGCTATGACAGGCAGGGCATTTCAAAATCATGCGCGGCATAGTAAAGTATTTCTTTTTCTTTTGCCAGACGTTCTGTAGAACAACCCCCATGATTCGCTGTCAGCAGATCGGGCTCGAATATGTGACCGGCAAGCCGGTGCTGCGCCAGCTGTCGCTGCATCTGGAGCCGGGGTCGTTTACCTTCATCGCCGGGGCGTCGGGCGCTGGCAAATCCTCACTGCTCAGCATGCTGGCACTGTCGCAGAAACCCACCTCCGGCACGCTGGAATTGTTCGGTGAGGACGTGACCGAACTGACCCGCGAATCGCTGCCGCTGATGCGCCGTAAAATCGGCACCGTGTTTCAGGACTTCCAGCTGCTCAATCACCTGACGGTCGCGCAGAATGTGGCGTTGCCGCTGAAAATCAGTGGCGAGCCGGCAGAAGAAATCGAAGAAAAAGTCACCGAGCTTCTCGCCTGGATCGGGCTTGATGGCTACGCCGATATCCGCCCGCCGCTGCTTTCGGGCGGACAGAAACAGCGCGTGGCGATTGCCCGCGCCGTCATCAACAAGCCGCTTCTTATTTTAGCGGATGAACCCACCGGCAATCTTGATCACGAACTCAGCATGAAGCTGATGTATCTGTTCACCTCGCTCAATAAAATCGGCACCACGATTGTGTTTGCCACGCATGACGAATCCCTCATGGCGTCGTTTGATTATCCGGTGCTGTATTTGCGCGACGGCCACCTGCAGCGCACCGGGCGTTAGAGCCGGGCGCTTGCCTCTTCAATGCGCTGTTTGAGGTCCGCAAGCCACGCCTCTTTATCCTCACCGCAAGGCGGCAGCGGGGGTAAAAACTCCATCACCGCCGTGCCCGGCGTTTTCCAGATAGGGCGCTTTGGCCAGAATTTCCCGGCATTGAGCGCCACCGGAATCACCGGCCAGCCAAGCGCGTGGGAGAGTTTTGCCACCCCGCCGCGATAGGTAGTGACCGCCCCCACCTTGCCGCGCGTGCCTTCGGGGAAAATCACGAGCGGGCGGGCGGAACGTTTCGCCTCCTGCGCGCGGGCTATAATAATATGCATCGCCTCTTTGCGCGCGGCGCGGTTAATGGCAATCTGCCCCGATCGCCAGAGATACCAGCCGAAGATGGGAATGAGGTACAGCTCGCGCTTCAGAATAAATTGCGGGCGGTGAAGGATGCGCCAGAGCATCAGCGTGTCCCAGGCCGACTGGTGCTTGCTGGCGTAAATCACCCGGTGCTGCGGCAGATCGTTACCGCCCCGGCATTCGGAGCGAATACCGCAGGCAAGCCTGAGCCAGCGAAGCGTGGCTTCAGACCACAGATCGGCGGCGCGCCAGGTCCATTCCATGCGTAACAGCGCCGGTAATGCGCCAATGCCAAGCGCAAGCGTCAGCGGCACCCAGCCAGCAAAAAACAGGGCAGTGCGAAGCGTATTCACGCGGCAGACCCGGCACGAATATGGGTGCGCAGCCACGTCGCCCAGTATTTATGAAACTCCACCAGCACCAGCTGGCGCGTGGCGGGTTCCTGCCACCAGCTTCTGCCGCGAAGGGCTTCCGGGTAAACCGTGTCGGGCAGCAGCGTGACCTCCGGCAGGGCGGCACGAAATTCGAGCACACTGCGCGGCATGTGATAGTTGGAAGTGACCAGCCGCACGGAATGGAATCCCCGCGCGCGGATGAACTGCGCCGCTTCGGCGGCATTGGTCATGGTGCTGTTCGCGCGGTGATCAAGTACCACCTCGGCCTGCCCCGCTGCAATACGTTCACGCGCGCGCAGATTACCATATTCGGCGAGCAGATCCTCAAGCGTCACCTGTTTGCCAACACCGCTTATAAAGAGTGCATCCGCCAGCCCTTCCCCCAGCAGCGCGAAGCCGTGCTCCACCCGCAAACTTCCGCCGGTGAGTACCACGATCGCATCTGTCCGCTCAAGGCTTGGGGTGGAGAGCGAATTCATCCGCCAGAGAAATATGCCAAGCCCACCGAGCCAGCAAAATATCAGCACCGCAAGGAGCGTAAGAAAAACCCGCATACCGGAGAGTCTAGCGGACTTATCCGCGCTTAGCAAATGTGAGAATATACTCCACCGCTGCCGGCAGATGATCTACCACCGCGACCGGAGCGAGATGGGCGGGGATGCCGCGCGCTTCGGTGGCCGCACCCTTGCCAGTGCGCACCAGAATACGCGGGCAGCCGGCCGCATAGGCCGCTTCCAGATCGCGCAGCATATCCCCCACCATGAAGCTTTCCTGCGGCTTCGCATCAAAGGAAGCGAGCGCTTCAAGCAACATACCGGGCGCAGGTTTGCGGCGCGTGCTTGGCGCATCGGGCAGGTCGGGCGCAACATAGATTTCATCAATCTTTCCGCCCGCCGCCGCCACCGCATCCCGCAGGATTGCATGCATCGCCTCAAGTTCCTGCGTAGCCAGCAGGCCGCGTGCAATGGCAGATTGATTGGTACAGATGGCAATACGGAACCCCGCGCGCGTCAACTGCGCCACGGCCTGGGCCGCACCCGGCAGCAGGCGGAATTCCTCACGCCGCAAAATACCTTCTGGTTTGTCCTGATTCAGGACACCGTCACGATCAAGAAGCACAAGTCTGGCCATCAATGCATCTGCGCGAGCATGGATTGCACCGTGCGCCGCGTTGCCAGCAGCGCAATCAGCGCGGTAAAAACCGGCAGCAGAATAAGCGTCAGCAGATGGGCGGGCAGAATGGTGATGGCGGGCAGCACCGGGCTTTGCCAATGGTGAGAAAGCGCCACCGCCGCCCCGCTGATGGCAACCGCAAACCCTACGCCGTAAAGCGCCCCGCGCCCGACCAGAAGCGCGTTATTGCGCTGGAACTGGCGCAGAATATATTCATCCGTCGCGCCAAACATATGCAGCAGATGCACGGTTTTGAAATGCAGCTTGAGGCTCGCGCGCGCCACCAGCACCACCAGCGCCACCACGCAACCGAGGAGTGCCGCAGCCAGCAGCAGCACAAGCGCCTGCACATAATGCATCGCCCGCGCCATATGGGTGAGCCACGGACCACGATCTTCGATCCGTATGGGGCGAATGATTTTCTCAAGCGCCGCGCGTGCTGCCGGAATATCAAGCACCGATCGCGTGCCTGAAACTTCCGTTTTCACATCAATCAACACCGGGAGCGACAACCCGTCGAGCGCGAGCTCATTTCCTATCCATGGCCTGAGCAGCGCCTGCATCTGGGCAGGCGTCAGCCATGCCACTTCCACCACCCCGGGTGTGGCGCGCAGCGCAGCGATTACCCGATCGCGCATGGCGGCAGAGGTGCCGGAAGGCAGCTCCACCTGCACGGTGCCAAACACATCGCGCGCCTGTTCCTCAAGCGTGCCCGAGAGCGAAAACGCCAGCATAAGAAGCAGCGCCGTAAGCCCGACAAGGCAGGCAATCATCCAAGGCAAGAGCCGATGCGCATCGTCGCGGGTGAAGGGAATGTCAGAATTTTTCTGCATGTGGCAACCATAGCGGCCTCATGTAGCAATGTCTATCCCCTCGCCTACCCTCCTGTGGCGGAACCATGGCGCACTATACCCCCTCGGCCAGCCAGATGGCAGCCTTGCAGCCACGGCGGATAGCCGCCGTAAGCAGCGGATAGGCAGGCGTTGCCTCCGCCCCGTGGGCAAGGCCGGTATCGTGATGCTCCATTTCCTCCGCACGGAATTTCGTAAGCGTTGCACCAAGCGCAGCCTCAGACTGCGGCAACCGGTTAATCTGGTTCGCGTAATGCTCGGCAATGACCGATTCCACCGCCACCGTGCAGGCCATCGCGGCTTTACTGCCCAGAAGCGCCGTACCTGCCCCAAGCGCAAACCCTGCCACATGCCAGAAGGGCAGAAGCGCCGAGGGTCTGACGCGGCGCGCGACAAGCAGCCGGTTGAACTCCGCCAGATGGGCTTCTTCCTGCGCCGCCATGGTGCGAATTTCACCGACCGCTGCGTCGTTTTTTAACACGGCCAGCTGCCCGGCATAAATACGCTGCGCGCCGTATTCACCCGCATGATCCACCCGCAGCATCCGCGCCATGGATTCCGCCGCGTCATCGTCGCCGGGAAGCGGAAGCGGGATCATACCTGCCTCCGCGTGCGCGAGCCGATAAGCAGCACCGCCATGATAGCGGCAAGCGTCAGCCCCGTTACCCCGTTCCAGAATGCCATGGAACGGCCAAGAAATTCCCAGCGTGTTTCCTTGCAGCTGACAAGCGGCGCGGCAGTAATCGCGGCTTTCAAATCCTCAAGCCCCTGCCCTGCGGTTACTGCGCTCACGCACTCGCCCTCATAAGCGATGATCTCACGCTCCACCCCCACATGGTAAAACGCGATGGCCGCCGTCATCAGCCAGGCCAGCAGAGCAAAAAGCCCCTGCACCCGCACCCAGTGGCGATAGGAAAGCCCAAGCAGCGCAAAGGGCAGCAGCACCAGAAGAATCAGCGCATAAGGGTAGCGCTGCAACAGGCAGAAATGACAGGGCGGATAGCCGAATGCATACTGGCTGATAAGCGCAAAGCCCAGTGGTCCGGCCGAGCCAAGAAACATGAGGAGTGGAAGCAGGAAGGAAGGATGACGCCACATGTCCCCATGCAACCAGAGTCGCCGCACAAACGCAAGCCCCTTGCCCACATGCAGAGCGCGTGCTAATGCGCGGGGGTCAGGTGCCTGCCCCAGTGGCGGAATGGCAGACGC
>CANHAG010000058.1 GCA_947458525.1 Rhodospirillaceae bacterium
CGGAATATGGGTTCCCAAGCGTGGATGGCTGCGCCAATGAGCCCAATGTATTTATTGATGCCTCCTCCAGCGCCAGCGCTTATCCGCGTTTTTCACGCGGGCGGGTAGATTTCATGGCGCAGCGTCAGGCCATTGCGGCCACTGAATCGGTCTGGAATAATTCCACCATGGTGACGCATAAATTCTGATGGACATGGGATGCGCGGCCTTATCCCTACTGGCCGGATTTGCTTTCCGTCTGGTCTGATGGGCGTAACTGGGTGACCGGACATTGGGTGCAGGGAAAACTTGGCGGATCGCAAGTGGCGGCCGTGGTGGAATCAATTTTCACCACGCTTGGCTTACCGGATACTGCGATCAACAGCAGCGCGCTGCAGGCAAGCCTTGATGGATTTGTGATTGAGCGCCGCAGTACCGCGCGCGCGATATTAGAGCAACTGACCCGCGCCTATCAGTTCGTGTTCAAGGAATCTGGTGGGGTGATTTATCTGATGCCGCGTTCGCAGCAGGCAAGCCTCACGATCGACCGCGCGGAACTGGTGCCAGAGAAAGAAGATGAATCACCTTTGAAGATGATTCGTGAAGAGGTTTCTGCGCTGCCGCAGCGGGTGGAGGTGCAGTATCTGCAGCGGTTACAGCGCTATGCGACCAGCGTGCAATCGGCCAGCCGGGAAAACGAGGTAGGGACGGAGGAGGTGACGACCATCGCCCTCTCGCTTGTGCTTTCAGATGCGCATGCCAGAGCCATTGCGGATTATCAGCTGGCCTCCCGCTGGCGCAGCCGGACAGAGTTCGAGTTTGTGCTGCCGATTCGTTATGCCGCGCTGGAAGTGGGGGATATTATTACCCTCGCGGATGGCGCATTCAGTTACCGCTTGCGCCTGACCCGTATTCAACTGGGAAGGCCGGGGATGCTTCGCATTCGTGCGATGGAGGATGAAGCCGTCAGTTACGAAGCAAACCCCGACCGCCGCGGTTCAGACGATGGGCTGAATTTTCGCCCCGTACCTACGACACGGCTGGAAACTATGGAGTTACCAGCTTTTCCGCAGGATGATATCGATGATATTACTGTGCGTTTTGCCGGCACCGGACTGGGTGAGGGATGGGAAGGTACAAGTATTTTACGCATGAATGGACTGGCGGGCGAGCCGGAAATTCTCGCCGCGCTCGATCAGCAGGCACGCATGGGGGTGACGCTTGGCGCCCTGCCTGAGGGCCAGACACAGCGGTTTGACCGCGCAACAGTGCTGGAAGTGCTCATGCTTGGGGATGCCTCGCTGAGCAGCGCGACTGAAGCCGATGTGCTTGCCGGTGCCAATGTGGCGCTGGTCGGGCAGGAGGTGATTCAATTCACCACCGCCACGTCATTAGGGGAAGGAAAATTTCGACTGGAAGGGTTACTGCGTGGGCGCAGTGGCACCGAATATGCGGTATCTGGCCATGTGGCAGGCGAGCGGTTTGTCATGCTTGATGAGCGGCTTAGAACCCTCGTGATTCCCCCCAGCAGCAGAGGCCTTACCTGGGCACTCAAGCCCGTGACCTATGGCCAGTCTGACAGTGCGGTAGAAGCGACGAATTATACTGTAACTGCGCGGGCGCTCATGCCGCTTGCGCCGGTGCATCTGACAGCACAGAGGGATGCAAGCGGAAATGCCAGCCTGCGCTGGATACGCCGCGCGCGCCATGGGGGTGACTGGCGCAGTGAGGTAGATATTCCGCTGATGGAATCCGCTGAGCTTTATGACGTGGAAATCATCAAAGCAGGGCTGGTGGTGCGCAGCTGGCGGGTGAGTACGCCAGAGCAGCTTTACACCGCCGCCCAGCAGGTGGCAGATCTGGGTGCCGTTTCTGCCGCTATCTGCTTCCGGGTGTATCAGATTTCCGGCCTCGTCGGCCGCGGGCAGGTGGCAGAAGCGGTGGTGTAACTAAGGCTTGAGCAGCTTTGCTTTGGCCTGTTCAAATTCCGCAGTGCTTAAATGGCCTTCAGCACGCAGCTTGCCGAGCCGTTCAAGCTCGGCGACGAAATCCGGCTTCTGGGCAATGGATCCGGTTTGTGTCGCCGTGCGGTGTGCGGATTGCGCGCTTGTTGCCAGATCATGCACCATCTGTCGTTTATAGCGATCCATCGCCTCCTGCACGGTACGCACGAAGGGGTGGATGGTGGATTTGAGCACCATGGAAATGGAGATGGAAGAAGCTCCATCCCAGAATCGCAGTGTGCCGAAAAAGATAGTGAAGCTGGAATCAATCGACTGGATGCGGTCGAGATTCATCTGCACCTGACGCAGGCCGAAAAACATGCCGCGATTGAGTAACAGCAGGCGCTGACTGGTACAGACGCAAAGCCAGGTGGAGCCTCTCAGATAGCCCGAGGTGAGTGCTAGAATTTTTTCGTTCTCCGCCAGAATTTTCGGCAAATAGCGGATCTCTTTGCGCGTGTAGAAAATATAACGGTGGGGCAGGGCATGAATCTGCCGCCAGACCTCGTCAATGGTGGGCATGAGCACTCCTTAAATAACGCCGCTATTTTATCACGAATTTCCCATAAACCAAACGTAAACGGAGGAATTATGGCGACTACGCCACATTTAACCATCACACTGCTCGAACAGGCACAGGCGCAAAAAGAAGTTACCGTCAACGAGGCGTTATTTCGGATTGATGCTGTGCTCAACAGCGGTGCGAATGATAAAGATCTTACCACTCCGCCCGCAAACCCTGCGGCTGGAGATGTCTATATCATTCCGGCAAGTGCTACAGGCGTCTGGGCGGGTAAAACCGGACAGGTCGCTTATTTTGATCAGGTCTGGCGATTTATTTTGCCCAATCCCGGGCTGATGCTCTGGGTCACTGATGAGGCGAAGCATTATATTTATAATGGCGGTGTCTGGAATGTGGTGAATACCAGTGGCGGAGGGATGAACCCAACGACGTATGACCCTGCCAATATCGCCCAGCAACTGGTGGGGGTGAGTGCGACACAGACACTCACGAACAAGACACTCACCAACTGCGATGCCACCACTCAGGCTCCGGCCAGCAACAGCACAAAAATTGCAACCACCGCCTATGTCGATGCGGCGGTCAGCGCGGGCGGCGGCGGTGGTGGAACTGCCTCGCGCGTATGCGAGGGGCGCCTGACCTTGACCTCGGGTGTGCCGGTAACCACCGCTGATGTGGTGGGTGCGACGAATCTGTTTTTCACTCCCTACCGAGGTAATAATATCTCGCTATGGAACGGAGTCTCGTGGCAGAATGTAACATTCAACGAAGTGGCCATGACACTTTCTGGCCTGATTGCGAATCGCCCCTATGACGTGTTCGCGTTTATCAATGGCGGGGTGGTGAATCTGGAGCGTCTGGCATGGACCAGTGATACCGTGCGTGCCACGGCGCTGGCTCTACAAAACGGCGTACTGGTGCGCTCTGGTGATGCCACGCGGCGCTATCTCGGGACTTTTTATGCAACCGGCGTAACAACCACTGAAGATTCCGCCAGAAACCGCTATTTATGGAATTACCATCATCGCGTTAAACGCGCGATGACAGTTTTCGATGCCACGGCCTCATGGACATATTCAACGCTCGCATGGCGTCAGGCGAATGGCAGTACTTCAAATCAGATGAATTTTGTCATCGGTGTGTCTGAAGATGCAGTTTTTGCATCGCTGATGACTTCTTTCTCCAACAGCACGGCGACGGTTCGAACGGTATTCAATACAATACAGCTTGATGGAACCAATGGAGCAACCGTCTTTACGTTTGCTGGTTCAGGTCAAACAGGCACAAGTTTGTATAACATCACCAATATCGGCGAAGGGATTGTTTCTGCGGGGAGGCATTTTCTTGCATGGCTTGAATATGGTGCAGGCGTTGACACGCAAACTTGGCACGGGGGCAATGCCCGAGGAATAATGGGAAGTTTATTTGCTTAGGAGATAATGATGAAACTTTGGGAACTCGATGAACTAATTAAAACAGTCGCGCCGATTTACGGTGTGAATAGTAATGGCAAGATTGCATTTGCTGATGAAGCCACCGAAGCCCAGCGGCAAGCGGCTGAGGCGCTGATACAAGAATATCTGCCCCAGCTGGAAACGTCGTTTCCGCTATGAGTATCCAGCCCTACGAAATCGAAGAAGTAGTGCGCGTAAGCGTGCATCAGACGCTGAAATATCTTGGCTTCACGGTCGATGATCCGCATGCGCTGCAAGCCGATATGTTTTATTTGCGCAAAAAGCGCGAAGGCACAGATGAAGCGCTGCGCTGGGCGCGGCGCAGCGTGATTGCCACCCTGATTGGTGCATCACTTTACGCGCTGTGGGACGGAATTGTGCATCTGATTCACCACGGAAAGGCTCCGTTATGATTGCGCTTTTTTCTGCACTGCTCGGGTTTGCGAGCAGCATTCTGCCCGAATTTTTCAAACAGCATCAGGATGCACGCGACAAAGCGCATGAGCTGGCACTGCTTGACCGGCATTCGGCGATTGAATCCCAGCGTGCGGCGGTAGATCTGGATAAATCTATTCAAGCCGCGCTTGCCGTACAAAGTATTGCGGTGCAGGAAAGCTACCGTACGGACGTGGCGGCGAATAAAGCTAGCTGGGTAAGTGCCTATTCGGCAAGTGTGCGCCCGACGATTACCTATGCGTTTTTTCTGCTTTATGCGGCAGTTAAATCTGCGCAATTCTGGCTTCTCCTGCACCCAGAACTTCCCTGGCAGACCGCGAGCACACTGGCTTCTGCGCTGGCTGCAATCTGGACGGAAGAAGATATCGCCATATTCAGTGCCGTCATCGCTTTCTGGTTTGGTGACCGGATGCTGCGGCGCAGATCATGAAGACAAGCGCGCTCGGGCTTATCCTCATCCGGCGGCATGAGGGCTTGTCCCTTGTGCCTTACCGCTGCCCGGCAGGTGTGTGGACGATTGGTTATGGCCATGCCATGCGCCCGCAGGAGATTGCGAAATATTCACACGGGATGAGCGAGAGCGAAGCCGAGGCGCTATTATTACTGGACGTGGCATTGGCCGAGGCGGCGCTTCGCCGTCTGGTGATGGTGCCGCTGGCACAAGGGCAGGTGGATGCGCTGGTGTCGTTTATCTTTAATCTCGGTGCTGGAAGATTTCAGGCCAGCACACTGAGGATGAAGCTGAACCGTAAAGAATATGAATCTGCCGCCCGCGAATTTCCCAAATGGGTGTGGGCGGGTGGGCGCAAGCTTCCCGGGCTCATCCGCCGCCGTCATGAGGAAATGCTGCTTTTCCTCAACCGTGCATTATAAGAAACATATTCTCTGTGTATATGGTGCTGGGGATATTTTTTCATTACTGCGTGCAGGAAAACCAGACAGGAAAATCAGGAATTCATCAGTTTATCAATTTCTTCCTGTGAGGCACCACCGCCTTTAAGCTGCGGCCCTTCCATCAGATGTTCATCCGGCCGCGCAGATGTTGAGAGACTGAGTGTGCCGGAATGAATCCCCTCGGGCAGTGTACCGCCAAAAATCGAGACCAGACGCGCCACTCGGATTTCAATTTCCGCCAGCGTGCGCATCACTTTGCGAATGCGCTGGCCGGTAATATCCTGAAAACTGCAGGCCTCAAGAATCCCCAGCGAAATATCGCCTAATTCCTTTGTCACCCAGGGAATGTCAACCTTCATGGCAACGCGGCTCATTGCGTCGCATTTATCCATGATTTTATTGGTGGCTTCTTCGGTGTGCTGCACCACTTCGTCAAGCTGCATCGCGGCGATGGCGAGATTCTTCTTCTGATCCTCCCCCGTTGGCGCATTAATGGCCAAAATTTCTTTCCTAGCCTGCACAATAAATTCAGCAAGCTTCTGTAGTTCTTTTGCGGCGCTTAGCGTAGCAGAATTCATAAATACCCCTCCCTTCACATGTTTCAGATAGGCCCGAATACGGCCTCGATCTTGGATTTCAGCGTCTCGGCATTGAACGGTTTGACAATATAATTACTCACCCCTGCCTGTTTAGCGGCAATCACGTTATCTGTTTTGCTCTCGGCGGTGACCATGATGAAGGGAAGCATTTTGGTTTTGTCATCCGCCCGGATTTTTTTGAGCAGTTCATAGCCCGACATGGGCTCCATATTCCAGTCGGAAATCACGAGGCCGTAAGGCTTTTTCTGAATAATCTGATAGGCGGCGGCGCCGTCGCTCGCTTCATCGATATTCGTAAATCCGATCTGGTTAAGCAGCCCGCGCACGATGCGAAGCATGGTCTTGTAATCATCCACAATCAGGATGGGCATCATCTTATTCACTGCCATGAATACTACTCCTGTGCGTGTATTGTAACGTTTTTCATGAATTGATTTTCTATGGAAATGATCGGTGCTAGGATGACGCCAATCAATGAGGAGAAATATACCATGCGCTGGACTGATGTACAGAAAATTGCAATTGCGCTCGAAGAAAAATACCCGGGCTGTGACAATTTAAACCTGCGCTTTACCGATTTACGCCAGTGGGTTCTGGCGCTTGAGGGATTTGCCGATGACCCGGACGGCTGTAACGAAAAAATTCTGGAAGCCATTCAGATGGCCTGGATCGATGAGCGCGACGCATGACTGAATGGCACCTGCCAGACCGTGAGGCGATGCTGGCGCTGGGCGCAGCGCTTGCCCAATGCCTGAAACATGGCGATGTGCTGCTTCTGGAGGGTGACCTAGGTGCTGGAAAAACCACCCTCGCTCAGGGTATACTTGCGGCGCTGATGGAGACGCCGGAACCGGTCACTAGCCCAACCTTTACCATGCTGCAAACCTACCCCATTCTTTTGAAAGATGGCAGGCGCGGCGAGGCCTGGCATTACGATCTTTACCGCGTGAAACATGCGGCAGAGCTTGAAGAACTGGCACTTGAAGACGCGCTGCAACAGGCGCTTGTGCTCATCGAGTGGCCGGATCGTCTCACCGCCCTGCCGCCCGGTGCCATACGCCTGAGTGTATCTTTTTCACAAGACGGCAGGGGCAGGAATGTGGCATTGCATGTGCCACCCGCCAAGCATCATGACTGGAAGGATTGTTATGGCCTCACCTCATCCGCCTGAGCGTGCCCGCGCGCTGGATGCGTTTTTGGAACGTCACG
>CANHAG010000059.1 GCA_947458525.1 Rhodospirillaceae bacterium
CATCGTAGCACCCGGCAATGCCGGCATGGATCAGGAGTCTGGGGTGGAGTGCCGCAACCTCACGACCCTGCCGGGCGTCATCAGCTATTGCCAGAAAGAGAAGATTGACCTCGTTGTTATCGGCCCCGAGCAGCCGCTGGTAGATGGCTGGGCAGACGCGCTGCGTGCCGCAGGCATGGCTGTTTTTGGCCCCGGCGCGCGGGCAGCGCAAGTCGAGGCTTCGAAAGACTTTACCAAGCAGCTGTGCGACCGCTACCAGATTCCCACCGCCCGCTACCGCACCTTCCGCCACGCCAGGGAAGCACTCGCGCATCTGGAAGAAGTGGGCGCGCCCATCGTGGTGAAGGCGGACGGGCTGGCCGCAGGGAAAGGTGTCACGGTGGCCATGACCAAGGCGGAAGCCGAATCGGCCATCAAAGCCTGTTTTTCGGGCGCATTCGGTGCGGCGGGCAATGCGGTGGTGCTGGAAGAAATGCTCGAAGGTGAGGAAGCAAGCGTGTTTGCGCTGGCCGATGGGTCACGCGCCCTGCTGTTTGGCGCCGCGCAGGACCACAAGCGCGCCTTTGACGGCGATACCGGCCCCAATACCGGCGGCATGGGCGCCTATAGCCCCGCCCCAGTGATGACGGATGCACTTACGCGCGAGGTGATGGAGCGGATCATTTCGCCCGCCATTGCAGGGCTGGCGGCGGAGGGGATTCCCTATATCGGCGCGATTTTCGCCGGAATCATGATCACCAGAGACGGGCCCAAGCTCATCGAATTTAATTGCCGTTTTGGTGATCCTGAAACTCAGGCGCTGTTCGCCCGTTTCACCGGAGATGCAGCGAAGCTTTTCTATAGCTGCGCCACCGGCGCGCTGGATGACGCGGCACTTTCTTTCAGTAAGGAAGCGGCCATCTGCGTGGTGATGGCAAGCAAAGGCTACCCCGGCGCCTATGCGAAAAACACACCCATTCGCGGGCTTGAGCAGGCGGCGGAAATTCCGGGCGTTACCATCCTGCACGCGGGTACGGCAAAAAAACCGGAAGGCTGGGTAAGCAGTGGCGGGCGCGTGCTGAATATCGTGGCCACTGCTCCTGACCTTCAGGAAGCGCGCGATCGTGCCTACGAGGCAATTCCCCGCATTGACTGGCCGGAAGGGTTCTGCCGCAAGGATATCGGCTGGCGCGCGCTTGATTCTCGTGATGCGTAATTCGCCATGCGCAACGGGATTGTAAAATAATACGCCATCAGATCGCACGGAATCTTCGCGCCGGAAATGGTTATGCGCGGGTATCAAGCGGGGCGGGTGTTTCCGCGCGGGTGGCCACCACCACCATGGCCGGGCGTAAGAGCCGGTCGTGAATGGTATAGCCTGCCTGCACCACCTGCAGTACGGTGCCGGGCTCTGCCTTTTCGTCGGGCAGTTGCGCCACGGCCTGATGCAGCTGGTGGTCAAATTTCTGCCCCTTGGGGTCAATGCGGCGGATGCCGTGTTTTTCAAAGGCGCCGAGCAGTTCCTTGAGTGTCATCTCCACACCCACGGCCAGATTGGCCACGGCCTGATGTTCCGCCCGCATGGATTCGGGGATGCTTGAGGTCGCGCGCTGCAGGTTTTCAAGCACATTTACCAGATCCCCCGCAAAACGACTCACCGCATATTTAGCCGTTTCCTGCTGTTCGCGCTCGGCGCGGCGGCGGGTATTTTCCGCCTCGGCAAGTGCGCGCAGCGCCTGATCTTTCAGCGCAGCGAGCTCTTTGTCTTTCTCATCAATCACCGCCTGAAGCGCACGCGCCACCGCCTCGGGCGAGGGGGCGCTTTGTTCCGGTGATTCCGGTGCGGCGAACGGGTCTATCGGTTGTGGTTCAGTCATGAGGCGACTATATGTTCCCTCCGCGCGAATTTTTCAAGCCCCCCGTTGCATGTTGGCGCAAAGAAGGTTACTTAAGGAACCCATGACCCCGCGTTCCTTCCAACGCTCACCCCACCAGATGCGCCCGGTGAAACTCACCCCCGGCGCTTCACGCCATGCGGAAGGCTCGTGCCTCGTGGAATTTGGCCATACGAAGCTGCTCTGCACGGCAAGCCTTGAAGAATTCGTGCCGCCTTTTCTGCGCAATACCGGCAGTGGCTGGGTAACGGCGGAATATGGCATGTTGCCGCGCGCCACCAACAGCCGCAACCCGCGTGAGGCGGCTAAAGGCAAGCAATCTGGCCGCACGCAGGAAATCCAGCGGCTGATTGGCCGCAGCTTGCGCAGCACGCTTGATTTAGCCCTGCTTGGCGAGCGCCAGCTGGTGATTGATTGCGACGTGCTCGAGGCGGATGGCGGCACGCGCACCGCCGCTATCACGGGTGGATTTGTCGCGCTTCATGGCGCGGTTCTGACATTGATGCGGCGCGGGCTGATTCAGAAAAACCCCATCCAGTCCCCTGTGGCTGCTGTCTCCTGCGGTATTGTCGCGGGCGAGGTGCGGCTTGACCTTGACTATGAAGAAGACAGCGCCGCCGAGGTGGACGCAAACATCGTGCTGACCGGCAGCGGCTCCCTCGTCGAGGTGCAGATGTCGGGCGAGGAAGCAACATTCAGCGAAACGCAATTGCAGGAATTACTGGCCGTGGCACTCGCCGGCGGCAGGCAGCTTCTTGCCTTACAGAAAGAGGCACTCACGTGACCGCGCTGCATATCACCACACCGCTGGTGCTGGCCAGCCACAACCCCGGCAAGCTCATAGAGATTCGAGAATTGCTGGAGCCGTTCGGTATCGCGGTTGCTTCTGCTGCGGAATATGGGGTGGAAGAGCCGGAGGAAACCGGCAGCACATTTGCCGAAAACGCCGCACTCAAAGCACGGCACAGCGCGCGCACTACTGGGCTCTGTGCGCTGGCGGATGATTCAGGCTTAAGTGTAGCAGCGCTTGACGGTGCGCCCGGAATCTATTCCGCCCGCTGGGCAGGTGCGAAGAAAGATTTCACCGCCGCCATGCGCCGGGTGGAAGAAGAACTTCGCGCGCGCGGGGTTGCGCCTGAAGGGGCAGAGGGCGCCTTCATCTGCAATCTGGCGCTGGCCTGGCCCCAGGGCACTGTGGAACAATTTGAAGGTGAGATTAAAGGCCGCCTCACCTTTCCGCCGCGCGGCACGCATGGCTTCGGCTATGACCCGATATTTATTCCAGAAGCTGGGCGCGCGAGTTTCGGTGAAATGGCACCTGCCGACAAACACCGCATCAGCCACCGTGCCCGCGCCTTTGCCAAACTCATGGCGCGGCTGAAACCGGAGGCCGTGTCATGCGCGTGAAATTACTTGCCATTGCCGCATCTTTCCGGGCGGACTCGCTCAATAAACGCCTGATGGATCTGGCGGCAGCAGAAGCCACCGCGCGCGGAGCAGAGGTGGAGGTGTTTGACTATGCCCACGCCAATCTGCCGCTTTACCGCGAAGAAGAAGGCGGCGCGTTGCCTGAAGGGGCAGAGTTGTTACGCCAGTCGATCGCGCGGGCGCACGGCGTAATGCTCGCCATGCCGGAATACAACTGGTCGATTCCCGGTGCGCTTAAAAATCTGATTGACTGGCTTTCGGTCGCGCCCGCACCGGTATTTGAGGGCAAGCCCATGCTGCTGCTTTCGGCCTCGCCTTCCGCGCGTGGCGGGGTGGTGGGGCTGACGCAGCTTCGCACACCGCTTGAGGTTCTGGGGGCGTTTGTCTATCCGCAGCTTGTCGCGATTGGCAAGGCGGACACGCTCATCACGCCGCAAGGCATCAGCGCTGCCAAAGAAGCAAAATTTCTTGCAACCTGCGTGGCAGATTTTATCAGACGTACGGAGCAATTATGCAGCGGATGATGGTTGCGTTACTGGCGGTATTGTTCGGGTTTGCAGCGCAGGCGCAGGAAAAAACCCCCATTGCCTCCGCCTCGCCGGTCATCGCCATGCCTGACCTCACCAAGGGCGCGGCGGGCTTTGTGGGTGTGCGTTTCGTGATGCCAGAGGGCTGGCATATATACTGGGAAAATTCGGGTGATTCAGGTATGCCCACGAACGTCACCGTGACGGCGCCAGAGGCGCTTGAAATTGCCCCCATTCACTGGCCGGTACCCGAGCGCATCCGCGAAGGCGATTTTACTACGTACGGCTATAAGGGCGAGGTCACGCTGCTCAGGCCGGTCACGGCGAAAGAAACCCTTTCCAACGCTGCCGTAGAGATTGCGGCTTCCTGGCTTATCTGCAAGGAAATCTGCATTCCCGAATCGGCGAAATTTTCCCTCACCCTGCCCGGGAATGATGAAGTAAAAACCGCGCTCGCACGGGTTCCAATGCCTGTGAACTGGCCTGCTACATACCGTGCTAACGCAGAGGAAGTGACACTCACCCTCACCCTGCCCGAAGGGATAGCAGCGGCGCAGCCGCAATGGTTCCCGCTGAAAGATGGGGTGATACGCAATAGCGCGGCGCAAACGTTCAGCCAGTCGGGCACACGCCTTACCATCACGGCTGAGCGGGGGGTGCAATCCCTTCCCGCAACGTATGAAGGAGTGCTGGCGCTAAGCGAAAACGCCTACCATATTGCAGCGCAGCAAATTACTGCTGCACCGCAGCAAAATACCAGCTTATGGCTGATGCTGGGCTTTGCCCTCATTGGCGGACTTATCCTTAATCTCATGCCCTGCGTTCTGCCGGTGCTTTCCCTCAAAGCACTGGGTCTTGCCAAAAAAGGCGCTAGCGCGCGGCGCGGCATAGTGCTTGGGGGATTCTCCTATACGGCGGGGGTGCTTGTGAGCTTCGCGGGCATTGCCGCAATCATGATG
Organism: Rhodospirillaceae bacterium; assembly: GCA_947458525.1. Taxonomy (GTDB): domain Bacteria; phylum Pseudomonadota; class Alphaproteobacteria; order Rickettsiales; family UBA3002; genus JAFLDD01. The sequence goes on from CANHAG010000059.1 coordinate 4,789, forward strand.
ATCCTGCGCGGCGCGGGCGAGGGTGTGGGCTGGGGCTTCCAGCTGCAATCGCCTGTGGTGGTGGCCGCCCTTGCCCTGCTCATGCTGCTTATCAGCCTCAATCTGGCCGGCATGTTTGAAGTGCCGACTTTGTTGGGCGGGCTGGCAGGGCGGCTGCATCAGCGCCATCCGCAGATGGAATCTTTCCTCACCGGCGTGCTGGCAGTCGCCCTTGCTGCGCCCTGCACTGCGCCCTTCATGGCGACCGCCGTGGGTTTTGCCGCCACACTTCCCGCGGCCGAGGCGCTGCTGATTTTCCTCACACTTGGTCTTGGGCTTGCCTTGCCTTACCTGCTTATCTGCCTCATTCCCGCTGCCCAGCGTCTGCTGCCAAAACCCGGCGCATGGATGGTACGCTTGCGCAAAATCCTTGCCATTCCCATGTTCGCCACCTTCATCTGGCTCCTCTGGGTGTTGCTGCAATTACTGGGCGGCACCGCACCGCCCACTGCAAAAGAATATGGCATGGGCGAAGTGAACGTTGTGGCTTATGATGCAGGCGAACTGGCGCGGCTGCGCGCCGAGGGTACGCCCGTGCTGCTGGATGCGACGGCCGCCTGGTGCATCACCTGCAAAGTCAATGAGCGCGTGGCGCTCAGGCGCGATGTGACTGAGAAATTTCTCACCGAGCATGGTGTCGTGCTGATGATCGCCGACTGGACAGCGCGCGACGAACGTATCACCGAATTGCTGCATAGTTTCGGGCGAGATGGGGTGCCGCTTGTGGTGTTTTATCCGCCCTACGAAGAGCCGGTGATTCTGCCGCAGATTCTTACCCCCGAAATCATTCTTGATATACTCGCACCCTATTTTAAGGCTATTGGCTAACCTGTTTTTCACCCATGATAAGGAGAAGTTATGCGTCGTTTTCTTTCTGCCTTTTTTCTTGCTGCGATGCTCGCAGGCACTGCTTCGGCCGCGCCCGAGACCGGCACACTAGCGCCGGGGTTCACCGCAATGGATGCAATTTCCGGCAAATCCATTTCCCTTGCGGATTATAAGGGTAAGATCGTGGTGCTTGAATGGAATAATTTCGACTGCCCGTTTGTAGAAAAATTCTATGGCAGTAACGTGATGCAGGAATTGCAGAAAACCGCGCGTCGCGGTGATGTTGTGTGGATTACGGTGAATTCCTCTGCCCCCGGCAAACAAGGAAATCTGGCAGATGCGGCGGCGGTGAAAGCCGCGCTGGCGGAGCGTCAGGCGGATCCGACCGCATACCTTATTGATGCGGATGGCGCCATCGGCAAAGCCTATGGCGCGAGCACCACGCCGCATATGTTCGTGATTGCGAAAGATGGCACGCTCGCCTATCAGGGCGCGATCGACAGCATTGCGGATGCGGACGCTGCCTCGATCGACAAGGCGACCAATTATGTCACCGCCGCCATCGATGCGCTGAAAGCCGGCACGCCGGTAAATCCCGGCACCACGCAGCCTTATGGGTGCAGCGTAAAATACGCAGAGTAGGGCGCTGTAAGAGAGAACGCCAACACCCGGCCGCCGCTTGCAGTTGGCCGTGTGGATGGGTATGTGTTGGGTTTATCGCGCTTACCCCAACGCAGGTTGCACTGTTACCGAAGAAACTTCTGCATGCCAGATCACTCAGGCGACATTCCTTTTATAGCCCACGCCCTGCGTCTGGCCGCGCGCCATGAGGGGCGGACGCGCCCGAACCCATCTGTTGGCTGTGTCATCGTGAAAGACGGGCAGGTGCTGGCTACTGCCGTGACCGCCGAGGGTGGCCGCCCGCATGCAGAGACCGAGGCGCTCGCTACCATCGGCGAAGATGCGGGCGGGGCGACGGTGTATGTCACGCTCGAGCCTTGCGCGCATCACGGCAAAACGCCGCCCTGTGCCGAGGCACTCATCAACGCGGGCGTGGCGCGGGTGGTGGTTGGCGCGCGCGATCCCGACCCCCGCGTGGCGGGCAAGGGCATAGCCATGTTACAGGCGGCGGGGATAGAAGTGGCCAATCTTGATCTGCCCGAAGCGCAGGTATTTTACCGCGGCTATTTCCGCCGTACACAACAGGGGCTGCCGGAACTCTGGATGAAACTGGCCTTCAGTGCCGATGGGGCGATGCATGACGGGTCGGGACGTGAAACCCCCATCACCGGCGCGCTTGCCCGCCGCCACGGGCAAATGCTGCGCGGCAAGGTAGAAGCGGTGGTGACCGGTATCGGCACCGTGCTTACTGATGATCCGGCGCTTACCTGCCGCATTGCGGGCTATGAACATCCCCGCCTGTTGCGGGTAGTGGCCGACCGGAAACTGCGCC
>CANHAG010000060.1 GCA_947458525.1 Rhodospirillaceae bacterium
ATCCGTCAACTCGCCGCGTTTGACGAGCAGCATGACAGGGTCGATGTAACGCGTATTGAAAATGCCAGCGCTGATGAACTGGTAGGCCTTGAAGAAAAGCACAGCCAGCATATAGACGGACAGGCCAAGGATGAGATACATCACGAAGCCGCCCTTATCGAAGATCAGGTCGAACATAATGCTTTGCCGTAAGTTGCCGCCGGGTCTTTTCGCGCCCGTGGTCAGTGTTAGTTAAGGTGTTACTTTAACTTGTTCGGGCGCGGCTGCAAATGAAAGCGCGGATTATTTTTGCGCCTGTGGATTGTCTGTGGATGAATGTGAATTGCGGGGATAACTTGCTTCTGACCTCTTTCCCCATGGGTTTTTAATGACATGTCTGGACACTGCTTTATGGTGGCGCCCATGACCAGACCCCGCATTTATGCCTTGATTGTCGCCGGTGGCGCAGGTGTGCGCATGGGCGGCGAGGTGCCCAAGCTATACCAGCCGCTTTTTGGCGCGCCGATGATGCGCCATGCGCTGAAGCGGTTCCTCGTACAGCCTGACATTGAGGGGCTGATGGCGGTGATCAGGCCGGATGACCTGACGCTTTATGAGGCGGCCATCGCCCCGCTCTATGACAGCCCCGCCACAAAAGAAAAGCTCCTGCCCCCAATACCTGGCGGGTTAACGCGGCAGGACTCGGTGCGATATGGGCTGGAAGCCCTCGCCCCGCTTGCGCCTGATTTTGTGCTGATTCACGACGCGGCGCGCCCATTCCCGTCACAGGCGCTGATTGGCCGGGTCATCCATGCTCTCGATGGGAGGCTCGGGGTCATCCCCGCCCTGCCGGTGGTCGATACGATTCGCAGCATCACCGGCGAAACGCTCGCGCGCGAAACCTTGCGCCGTATTCAGACGCCGCAGGCGTTTCCCTTTGCGCGCATCCTCGCCCTGCATCAGCGGGCGGCAGAAAATCGGGCGACGGATGATGCGGCGCTGTGGCTCGCGGCGGGCGAAGAAATCACCTATGTCACGGGGGAAGAAAGGAACCGGAAAATGACCCATGCGGAAGATACGGCACTCACGGGGCTTGGTGTCACGAAAGTGGGGATGGGGTTTGACGTACACCGGCTGGCGATGGGTGACGGGGTAATGCTGGGCGGCATCCGCATTCCCTCCGCCCTCAAACTCGAAGGCCATTCAGATGCAGACGTGGTATTGCACGCGGTGGTGGACGCGCTGCTGGGCAGCATCGGTGCGGGCGATATTGGTTCCCATTTCCCGCCATCAGACCCCCAGTGGAAAGGCGCGAATTCGGCGCAGTTTGTGACCCATGCGGCAGCACTGCTTGAGGCGCAGGGCGCACAGCTGGTGCATCTGGATATCACCATCATCTGCGAAGTGCCGAAAATCGCCCCTCACCGCGAGGCCATGCGGCTGCGTATGGCAAGCTTGCTTGGGGTCACGCCAGATCAGATAAGTGTCAAAGCCACCACCACCGAAGCCCTCGGCTTCACCGGGCGCGGCGAGGGCATTGCCGCTCAGGCGGTCGCCACCGTGGTCATGGGATAGGGAGAGGATCATGAAAATCGCCAGCTGGAATATCAATTCACTCAGAATTCGCGCGCCGATTCTCTCGCGCTATGTCGCCATGCTGCAGCCAGATGTGCTCTGCCTGCAGGAAACAAAGGTGGAGGACAAGGATTTCCCCCACGAACTCGTGCGCGCCCTCGGGTTTGAGCATGTGCTGTTTGCGGGCGAGAAAAGCTATAATGGCGTGGCCATTCTCTCGCGCCTGCCACTCACGCCCCTGCCCAGCATGGATGTTTCGGGCAGCGGCGCCAAACGCCATATCGCCGCACTGCTTCCCGGCGGGGTGCATCTGCATAATTTCTATGTGCCAGCGGGCGGAGATATTCCCGACCCCGGCACCAACCCCAAATTTGCCGATAAGCTCGCCTTCATGGAAGGGCTGATTGCCTGGTCGCAAGCGCGTGATGCCTCCATTCCTACTATCCTGTTGGGTGACCTCAACATCGCGCCTTACGAGCATGATGTCTGGTCATCGCGCCAGCTGAGGGATGTGGTGAGCCATACGGCTATTGAGCGCGAGAAAATGCTGGCGCTGCTGGGCACAATCGGCTGGGTGGATGTGGCGCGGCATTTTGTGCCGATGGAAGAAAAGCTCTATAGCTGGTGGAGCTACCGCAACCGCGACTGGAAGGCGAGCAACCGTGGCCGCAGGCTTGATCATCTCTGGGTGACGCCAACGCTGAAACCGGCACTTAAAGATTTTGCAATCACCAGAGAAACCCGCGACTGGGAGCAAACCTCCGACCATGTGCCGGTACTGGTAGAGATGGGATAAGGAATGCTATTTCTTCTGCAGCATTTCCGGGCGAAGGTTGCGGAAGGCCGGGCGGGTGCAGTAATAAAGCAGCCCTACCCAGACAGCGCCAAGCACAGCAGCTATGAGTGGCAGTTCCATCAGTGAATACTCACCGGTTCAAGGTTGTTCTGACGCGCGGTATAATAGGCGCCTTCTTCGGTAGCGAATATGGCCAGCTGTGTGCCGTCGGCAGCAAAGACAGCGTAACCCGGCTGGTTGCCATCACTCACCATTTTGATATAGGCCATGGTCTCAACCCCGACCATTGCCATCATCAGTTCTTCAAGGGTTACGTTTTCGGTTCGCATGATCCTTACTCCTTTACTGCCGACACATTCACCCTAACAAAGAATCCCCCGCCCGTGTGTGACAGTTCCGTGAAGTTCGCCTGTGGATATGGTCACAAAAACGTCATAATCGGAGGAGCTGCTGCAACAGCAGAGTCATCAACAGGAATAGCAGAGCAAGAATCATGCCATTGTCATATCACTGATTTTCAGTTCTTATGGTTGAGGCAACGCATGACAAAAGGTAAAAGCTGGTGTATGAACTGCACATCACCTGATTACGAATCACGATTCTATGGCTAACATCATCATATACACGACGCGCGTCTGCCCCTACTGCGTGCGCGCGAAAGACCTGCTGAAACGCAAAGGCCAGAGCTTCACCGAAGTGAATGCCGAGGACGATGCGGTGCGCGAAGTGATGATCGCCAAATCCGGCGGCCGGCGTACCGTTCCCCAGATTTTTATCAACGGCCAGCATATTGGCGGGTCGGATGATCTTTACGCGCTTGAGAAGGCCGGAAAGCTCGATACATTGCTGGCCTAAATGCCACAAGCCTGTGGATAACGCGCCATAACACGCTTATCTTTCACTAAATTTCTTCCGGTTTGTGCGCTGAATGACTCTACTACATCCGCAACCAGATGAGGGTGGTATGTGGTGGATTTTTCTGCGCGAGTTCTACCGAGCCGGAGCCGGAGCCGGGCAAACGGCGCCTGCCGCCTGCCGCATTCCTTCTGCGGCAACCGCACCCGCCCGCAGCCCTGAGCTTTCGGCCGAAGATAATGCCCGTCAGGGGCGAAAATTCCTTTCAAGCATGAGCCACGAGCTACGCACACCACTCAATGCCATCATGGGTTTTTCCGACTTGATGCGGCGCGAAATTTCTGGCGAGCTCGGCCATCCATGCTACCGCGAATATGCCGAGCATATTCACGAGGCGGGCGAGCATCTGCTTGCCAGGGTGAATGGTCTTTTAGAGGCTGCCGAGATTGAATCTGGCGAGATTGCCACCAAAGAAGAAGTGGTGGAATTGCCCGAACTGCTCGCCGAACTGGCCGATCGCTATACCCATGCAGCCGCCTGTAGAGGCGTGGAGCTGCGCATGGATGCGCCTACGCGCATTTTACTCCATGCCGACCGCCGCCAGATTACTGCCGCCTTGTCGCATCTGCTGGAAAACGCCGTGCGCCACGCGCTGGCGGGAAGCGAGATTCACCTCACCGTGCGCCCGCAGGGGCTAGATGGTATCGTCATCGCCGTGCGTGATTACGGTAAGGGCATGCCGGGTTCGCAGCTACAGGCCATCCGCCGCGCGCTCGCGTCAGATGCAAGCTATTTCAGCATCGCCGGCGACGGTATCGGTATGGGGCTGGCGCTCGCGCGTGAATTTACCGCACGGCATGACGGCTCGCTTGCCATTGAGTCCATGCGCGGTCAGGGTACGGTTGTCTCCATGTTTCTTCCCGCCGCGCGCGTATTAAGCGGCCTGCCCACAAAAAAACCCCGGCTGCAGATGGTGTAGTTGCGCTTGTGAATCCTGCGGCGGGGCTTATACTCGCACCTTATGACCCCAGCCCTCCAGGATCGTGTGCTCGACGCCGCCTTACCCCTTATCGCCTTTGAGGGGTGGACGGATCGCGCACTAGAAGAAGCCACAAAAAATGCCGGGCTAGTACTGGCTGATCTGCGCCGCGCTTTTCCCGGCGGGGCGGCAGAAGCACTCGAGTATTTCACCATTCGCGCCGACCGGCAGATGCGCGAAACACTCACGCGCGACTATAACCTTGCCAGCATGAAAATCCGCGAGCGTATTGCAACCATCGTCATGGTGCGGCTTGGCCAGCAGCTGCCCCACCGCGAGGCGGTGCGCCGTGGCCGCGCTTTTTATGCGCTGCCATGGAATGCGCCTGCGGGTCTGCGCGCGCTCTGGCGCACGATGGATGAAATCTGGTATCTGGCGGGTGATACGGCAACGGATTGGAATCATTATTCCAAACGCCTCATCCTCGCGCAGGTATATCTTGCGACGCTCGAAATCTGGCTGGGCGATAATTCCGCAGGCATGGCCGAAACAGAAGCCTTCCTCCGCCGCCGTATTGACAACGTGATGCAGTTTGAGAAATTCAAAGCCAGAGTAACGTCAGATTCAGGCGCGTTTTTTTCGCGGTTCAGGCGCGTATAGCGGCGCGTTTCAGCATTTCCTCGAACCGCGCGGCATCGGCAGTGGAAAGCTCTACCGTGAGGCGGATATTTTTTTCGCTGTCGCGCCGTTTGGTGACGCGGCCATGGCGGTAAAGCCAGGCGATTTCCTTCCCCGCCGTAACCGGCAGCGTGAAGTGATGGGGGGCGGCAAGATGGCTTGCGAGCTTTTCTTCAATAAATGCCAGAAGCGCCTGACAGCCTTCGCCGGTGCGGGCAGAGATTCGCACTATCGGCAGCTCAGAAAATTCCGGTGTTTCGTTGCCTGAGAGCAGATCAATTTTATTATGCGCTTCGAGGAGATGCTCAAAAAACGCCTCACTGCCGAAGAGTTTTTTCAGCACCTGTTCCACGTCCTGCTTTTCGGCCGCGCTATCTTCCGCCGCAATATCACGCACATGAATGATGAGGTCGGCCTCCAGCACTTCTTCCAGTGTGGCGCGAAAGGCGGCGACGAGTTCGGTAGGCAGGTTGGAAATAAAACCCACCGTATCCGAGAGCAGCACCTGCTGGCCGGAAGGCAGGGTGAGGGCGCGCAAGGTAGGGTCAAGCGTGGCAAATAACTGGTCGCGTGCGATAACATCCGCCCCTGTCAGCCGGTTAAAGAGGGTGGATTTTCCGGCATTCGTATAGCCTACCAGCGCAACAATCGGATAGGGCACGTCGCGCCGGCGGGCGCGGTGCAGCTCGCGCGTGCGCACAGTTTTTTCAAGCTGTTTTTTGATTTTTTCGATACGTTCGCTGATCAGCCTGCGGTCAATCTCAATCTGTGATTCGCCCGGGCCGCCCAGAAATCCGAAGCCCCCGCGCTGGCGTTCCAGATGTGTCCAGCTTCTCACCAGCCGCGATTTCTGGTAGGTGAGCGAGGCAAGCTCGACCTGTAATTTTCCTTCCGCCGTGCGGGCGCGCGCCCCGAAAATTTCTAAAATCAGCGCCGTACGGTCAATCACTTTGCAGGCAAGCGCTGTCTCCAGATTCCGCTGCTGGATGGGCGAAAGCGCGGCATCCACCACCACCAGCCCAATCTCCTGTTCCGCTACCAGCGCTGCGAATTCCTCAATTTTCCCTTTGCCAATAAGGGTGGCGGGCGAGGTACTGCGCAGGCGCACGAGATATGCCCCCGCCACCTCCAGCGCGATGGCGGCAGCCAGATTCACCGCTTCTTCCAGACGCGCGCGTGCACTGCGCTCCTTGCCTGCGCGCGTAGAAATTTCAGGATGTAAAACGAGGGTTTTCGTAACGTTGCTTACGCCTGAGCAGATGTTTCCGCGGCGTCTTCCGCTTCCTCACCTTTATAAAGGCTGATGGGCTGGCCGGGCACAATCGTCGCAATCGCGTGTTTATATACCAGCTGCACTTGCGGGCTGCGGCGCAGCACCACGCAGAAATTATCAAACCCCGAAATATTGCCCTGCAGCTTGACGCCGGAGGTTAAAAATACCGTAACCGGCACTTTTTCCTTACGCAGGGTATTAAGAAAAACATCCTGAATATTCTGGTTTTTTTCGGTTGCCATGGTTCTTTTTCCTTATGTTTTTGTTGTTGTGTTAGCGGCATGCCCAGCGGGCAAGGGCTGCACCATAACGAAGGCAAATAAAAAGGCAAGAAGACTTACCTTGACGAAATCTTAACAATATCTTAACACTCCTTAACATTGAAATAGGCTAGTGTGAAGGCTCAGATAACGCCTTTACGGCCTTACGATTTCTTCTGTGCGAGGAGAAACGCTTGGGCTCCGGGAAACCGGAGCCCGTTTTTTTATCCTTTTGCCGGGATGTCGGAATTGCCGCTTATCCATTCTGTGTAAATCCGCAATGCGTTTCAGATATTTTGGATGTTGAACAGTTACGCCGTGATATCGAGCAGCGCCCGATCCATCTCTTTCTGCGTTTTGATAACTTTGAGATTGGCCTGAAAATCATAGGATGCAAGCTGTTGCTGCACCACTTCTTCCTCGAGCGATATATTGGGAGCTTCTACCGTTCCGTCCGCTGCGGCAACAGAAGAAGAGGGATCAAACACCCGCACCGTAGGGTTCGGGTCTGTGACCACCTGAGCGCGCACCCCGCCTCCTTCCAGGGAGGACTGCACCACACGCTGCGCCTGATAGGGATCGTTCACGAGCG
>CANHAG010000061.1 GCA_947458525.1 Rhodospirillaceae bacterium
AGATCAGGATGTTGAATATGTTACTGGTTGCCGTCGGTGGCGCCATTGGCGCGGTGCGGCGCTTTATATTCTTGGCTCGGTGCTGTTATCGCTGCTTGCCGCTTATGGCGGCTATGCGTTAGTAAGATAGCATGAAAAAAACCCAGTTCACCATCACGGCAGAAGAAGAAGGCTCGCGGCTTGACCGCGTGGTCATGCGCCATCTCGGAAAGATTCCGCACGCAGCACTTCAGAAAATGCTGCGTAATAAAGACATACGGCTTGATGGCAGGAAGGCCGAGGCCTCATCGCGCGTTGCGGCAGGGCAGGTGGTGGAAGTCAGGGGTGAGGTGGCAGGTTCCGGGTTCCACAAAAAGCCGGAAAGTGAGCGCCCCGAAGCGCCCGCCAGAACCCCGCTGCGCGCCTGGGAAATTGCGGAAGCCGAGTCGTGGGTCATTTATAAAGATAAAGATATTCTCGCCCTCAACAAACCGCCCGGCCTCGCCACGCAGGGCGGCACGGGCATTACTAAACATGTCGATAAATTTCTACCCGCCTTGCAGTTTGAGGCAGGCACGCCGCCGCGACTTGTGCACCGGATTGATAAGGACACAAGCGGGCTGTTGCTGCTTGCCCGCTCTCTCAAAGCGGCGCGCGAATTGCAGGCGCTGTTTGCGGGTAAGCACCTCGAAAAAACCTATCTGGCACTCACGGTCGGTGTACCGCGGCCGCGGGTGGGGGAGATTGTCTCGCGCCTTGAAAAAACATCCGAAGGGGGCGACCGCGAGAAAATGCGTAGTGCGGATGCGGGGAAAAAAGCCATTACCCATTATAAGGTGCGCGAGGCGCTGGCGAATAAATTTGCACTTGTGGAACTGGTGCCGCTCACCGGCCGCACGCACCAGCTGCGCGTACATATGGCGGAGATGGGCTGCCCCATTCTGGGCGACGGAAAATATGGCGGCGCGGCGGCGCATGTGGGCGGCAGCGCAGGCGTGAGTGGCAAGCTGCATCTGCATGCGTGGAAGCTGGCACTGCCCGGCTTCATGGGGCGTAAGCCCGTAACACTTACTGCCGAACTGCCCGAGCATTTCGCCCGTGCGCTGGAGATTTTTGAGCTGGAGCTGGAGGAGTGAGGATGCCGCGCGAAGCCCTCACCCGACATCCGCTTTTCTTTGCGCCGAGGTTTCGGGGGCTGGGGTTGCGGATGTTGACCTCTCCCACCGTGAGAGGTGATGCGCCGCGAAATTTTTGTTCCGTAATTGGATCCAATACTCACTCCCCCCCTGAGGGGGAGTCGAAACGCTCCTTCAGCGTTTCGGTGGGGGGTGACAATAGAAGAAAATCCCCCCACGGAACTTGCCGCGTTACACTCGCAAGTTCCCGCTCCCCCTCAGGGGGGGAGCAAAAACAAGAGGGTCGTGCCGATAACTTTGCAAATCGTGATAAAGTAGCGAGGAATATCTCTCCCACCGGGAGAGGTAACCACACCGAAGTGCTCGCGAAGGCGGGCGGGTGAGGGCGTCATGCAGAAATTTTATCAGTCGGTCGCAGTTGTGCAGGGCGAAGGCGGATATGCCGTGCAGCTTGATGGCAAGCCGGTCAGGACTCCGGCCAAACAACCGTTGGTGATTGCATCCGAAAAACTGGCCGAGCATGTGGCCGAGGAATGGCGGGTACAGGGCGAGCGTATCAACCCCGATGCCATGCCCATCACCCGCATCCTCACCATTGCGCGCGACCGGGTGCCCCATGACCGCGCCTTACTGATTGACGATGTCGTTCGTTATGCAGGGACGGATCTGCTCTGTTACCGCGCGGGCGTCATTGCGAGCGACAGCGACTCGAAGCGAAGCGAAGAGAGGCGAAGCCAACCAATCCAGCCTAAAAGAGCTACAAGCGCCGCAGACGCGGCGCGCTGGATTGCTTCGACCCAAGGGTCTCGCAATGACGCCTCTTTGGAACTTTCCGCACTGCAAGATCTTCATTTCACCCCCATTCTTGACTGGGCGGCGGGGCAGGGGATTACGCTTCACGTAACCGAAAGCCTTACCCCGATTCCGCAACCAGAATCATCCCTCGCCCGGGTGCGGGAGATGGTCGCGGCGGCGGATGACACAGAACTCGCCGCCCTTGCCCTCATCACGCCCCTTTTTGGCTCGGCAGTGCTGGCGCTGGCGCTGTGGCAGGGGGCAATCGATGCGGAAACAGCCCTGCATGCCGCCCGCCTCGATGAAACGCACCAGTCCGCACGCTGGGGCGAAGATGCCGAGGCAGCAGCAGTATGGGCCGCGCGCGCGCGGGATATAAGGGCGGGGGCGATAGTGCTTGCGTCAAACCGGAAATAAAAAAACCGCATTAACCCAATTTTCATCAAACATTCATTTTTCTTTAATGTTTGCAGGGTAATATCACCTCATAACCAATTGAGGAGGAGAGGATGACTGGTGAACAGGGAACATTGAGATATGAAAAATTAAGCCCGGAAGATAAAGCCGCGGTGGACAGGTATTTGACATGGGTGGTGGAGGTACAGGAAAGATCCCTTGCCGATCGGCACCCAACATATGGACCAAGAATGGAAAGCATTCGTGAAATAGACGAAAAAGGTAACGTGCTCATAAAAGACCAGAAAGCGTATAAGGTGATGGCGGATGATCTCTTAGGAGAGCTTGCAAAAGAACGTTCGGGAACAGAACGTCCGGGAACAGAAAGTCTGGAAGAATATATCATGCGATTTATTCGCGAGCATGAACCGTCTATTGAGCATGCTAAGCCTCATGCCGAAAAAGTTGACCAGTCAAGATCGGGAGGCTTGAGATCGCGTAATGCCCAAAAATCTTGGCATTTAAGATTAGAAGGCACGGGGTCGCGTGGAGTTTAGATGTTTTTCTCGGGTTCTTTTCAAGGGCGCTTCTCGCGCCCTTTTTTCTTGACAGTTAATCTATTGATAATTCTTGCTTAACCCACGAGCATATGCCCTATCCACACCGTGTGTAATTGGTGCTTTGCCGGGGCTTTTCCCTGTGCTAATCAGGCCGCTTGATTTACCAATTGTTATCTCCGCCAGGTTTTGTCATCCCCGCGAAAGCGGGGATCCAGCGCGGCGCATTGCGCCGCTAACATAAAGAAGCTGGATTCCCGCTTTCGCGGGAATGACAACATAAAGGGGCGGGAATGACAGGAAGTAACGCATAAGCAACCAGAACCCCAGAGGGTGCATGAGTGCCGTATCGATTGTAAAAGAACTGGAACTGAAGCGCGAGGCCGCACGCACGGGGGGCGGGCTTTCCCGCATCCACGCCCAGCATGAAAAAGGCAAGCTCACCGCGCGCGAGCGCCTCGAAGTGCTGCTCGACCCGGATTCCTTCGAGGAATACGACATGTTTGTCGAGCATCGCTGCACCTATTTCGATATGGAGGGCAAGAAAGTCCCGGGCGATGGGGTGGTGACCGGGCACGGCACCATCAATGGTCGGCTGGTATTTGTGTATTCGCAGGATTTCACGGTGCTGGGTGGTTCGCTTTCCGAAACCAACGCGCGAAAAATCTGCAAAGTGCAGGATATGGCGATGAAAATGGGCGCGCCCATCATCGGCATTAATGATTCAGGCGGCGCGCGGATTCAGGAAGGTGTGGATTCACTTTCGGGCTTTGCCGAAATTTTCCAGCGCAATGTGCTGGCGTCTGGCGTGGTGCCGCAGATTTCCGTCATCATGGGCCCCTGCGCGGGCGGGGCGGTTTATTCGCCCGCACTCACCGATTTCACCGTGATGGTGCGCGGCTCCTCCTACATGTTTGTGACGGGGCCGGATGTGGTGAAAACCGTAACCCACGAGGAAGTAACGCAGGAACAGCTCGGCGGGGCAGATGTGCATGGCAGGCATACGGGTGTTGCCGATATGGTCTATGACCATGATATTGAAGCCCTCGCTCAGGTGCGGCGACTGGTGAATTTCCTGCCCCTCAGCAACCGCGAAAAACCCCCCGTCAGGCCAACGGAAGACCCGGCCGACCGGGTCGAGATGGCGCTGAATGCCGTGGTGCCGGAAAATGCCAACAAGCCTTATGACATGTTCGAGGTGCTGCGCCGGGTGGTGGATGAGGGGGATTTCTTTGAAATCAACCCCGAATTCGCGCGCAATATCATTGTCGGATTCGGCCGCATGGAAGGCCATACGGTCGGGTTCGTCGCCAATCAGCCGATGGAAATGGCCGGGTGTTTGGATATCGACGCCAGCCGAAAAGCCGCGCGCTTCGTGCGTTTCTGCGATGCGTTCCGCATCCCGATCGTGACATTTGTAGATGTACCGGGGTTTCTGCCCGGCACCTCGCAGGAGCATAACGGCATCATCCGCCACGGGGCGAAACTGCTGTATGCCTATGCCGAGGCCACGGTGCCCAAAATCACCATCATCACCCGTAAAGCTTACGGCGGCGCCTATATCGTTATGGGGTCGAAACATCTGCGTAACGATATTAATTACGCCTGGCCGACGGCCGAAATTGCGGTGATGGGGCCGGAAGGGGCGGTCGAGATTATTTTCAAAGGCAAGCTGAAAGACAAGGAAGAGGTGGATGCGGCGGTGGAAAGCTACCGCGATAATTTTGCAAGCCCCTTTGCGGCGGCCGCGCGCGGCTATCTCGATGATGTGGTGCGCCCGCAGAACACACGCTGGCGGATTTGCAGGGCGCTTGCCATGCTACGTGAAAAAGAATTGAACAACCCCAAAAAACGGCATGATAATCTACCGCTTTAGCGCATATTTGCTGTATATCCTATAAATTTTTTTGGCTCCGGCAGTAGTTGATCGCTGAACAATGCAAAGCTGGCAGCCACCCCGATTGCGTTGAGTGTTGTGTTCAATAGCATTTGGTTTTTGACGATATCTGAATTAGGAATTTTATCCTCAGCTGTTGCACCGTTCTCCGGCAGATTGGGTTGAGAGGCTTCATTGGCTTTATTGATTGCAGCCTTCAATGGGGTAATTAATGCAATATTTATACAGGGGAGTAATCTTGGGTCTCCTTTGGTAATCCTTCCCTCTGCAATACCCCGTAATATGCCCACAGTGAAGGATAGATCCACCGACATTTGCATGAGAACCGGTTTGCCGTCTTCGTAATAACCAAGGGAAAACGGACCATTATTTACATATGGGAGCCTTTCTAACAGGTATTTAGCGGCATCACTGGCATTTTCGGGTGGTTTTGGTTTAGCTGGTTCGGGTTTTTCTGACATAACTTGCTCCTCTAATGCCTTACAACTTACCAGAAATTCTGATTCGAACTTATGAAGATTTAATGACAATTGGTGGCGGTGCATCGGTGCAATAATAGCGCAGCAATGGGAAAAAAGGCTTAAAAATTAGATGCTATGGTAAAAGGTAAGGGTTTTATTGCCTTTGGCTCACAGGTTTGCTTTTATACGCGGCGCATTATCGAAAGGGGAGAAATTCCATGACCTGGCTTACCGCTGACCAACTGGAAAAAGACTGGAACACCAATCCGCGCTGGAAGGGCGTGACGCGCCCCTATAGCGCCAAGGATGTGGTGAGCCTGCGCGGCAGCCTGCCGATTGAGTATTCTATTGCGACCCATACCGCCCAGAAACTCTGGAACTATCTGGGTGAGCAGCCGTATGTGAATGCGCTGGGCGCGCTCACCGGCAATCAGGCCATGCAGCAGGTGAAGGCAGGGCTGAAAGCGATTTACCTCTCCGGCTGGCAGGTCGCGGCGGATGCGAATCTGGCGGGGGAAATGTATCCCGACCAGTCGCTTTACCCGGCAGATTCCGTGCCGGCCGTGGTGCGCCGCATCAATAAAACACTCAGGCGCTGCGACGAGATTGAAACCAGCGAAGGCAATGCTGGAAAAACCGACTGGTATCAGCCGATTGTAGCAGATGCCGAGGCCGGGTTCGGCGGTAATCTCAATGCCTTTGAGCTGATGAAGCAGATGATCGAGGCGGGGGCAGCAGGCGTGCACTGGGAAGACCAGTTATCAAGCGCGAAAAAATGCGGCCATATGGGCGGTAAAGTGCTTGTGCCCATCCGCGAACATATTGAAAAACTTGTGGCCGCACGACTGGCCACGGATGTATGCGGCGTGCCCAGCCTGATTGTGGCGCGCACCGATGCGAATGGGGCGTATCTGATTACCAGCGATATCGACCCGCGCGATAAGGAGTTTGTGGCCGAAGGCCGCACCAGCGAGGGCTTCTATAATTACAAGGGCGGGATTGACGCGGCAATTAATCGCGGCATCGCCTATGCGCCCTATGCCGACCTGGTCTGGTGCGAAACTGCTCACCCCGATATTGCAGAAGCAAGGCAGTTTGCTGAGGCCATGCACAAGGCGCACCCGGGCAAGATGCTTGCCTATAACTGCTCGCCAAGTTTCAACTGGAAAAAACATCTCGATGACCAGGCGATCGCCAAATTCCAGAAAGAACTGGGCGCGATGGGCTATAAATTCCAGTTCATTACGCTTGCCGGTTTCCACGCGCTGAACCACGGCATGTTCGACCTTGCCATGGCCTATAAAGAATCCGGCATGGCGGGGTATGTGAAACTGCAGGAGAAAGAATTTGCGGACGCCGCGCGCGGCTTCACGGCCGTGAAACACCAGCGCGAAGTGGGGGTCGGGTATTTTGACGCGGTCGCCACCGTGGTCTCAAGCGGCAATGCCTCCACCACCGCCTTCAAGGGCTCGACCGAGGAGGAGCAGTTTCATTAGGGTTTAGCCACCGGCGGTCGGGCTGGCGCGCCTCTCCCTTCGAAAGAGGCCGGATTTCAGCTTTGTGACTTCACATTCCGCACGTGTCACACGCTCTCAAATGAGCAAATGGCCTTGCAAATCCGGGTGAGGGCACGTTGGAGTTCTAGATAAGTGGTGAGTTTTGATCTGGCTTCTTCGGGTCGCGCAACGTGCCATATACCTGTCTCAGG
>CANHAG010000062.1 GCA_947458525.1 Rhodospirillaceae bacterium
CCCGAGCTTAATGCCGCCCTTGAGGGCATTTTCGGCTGACGCGTGGCGCTTGCACCTGTTGCAATCATAGGCTAATCACGCAGCATATATCACCCACTGCGCACCACGTTTATGAAAACTTACGGTAAATCCCGCCTTGTCTCGCGCCATGTCACTGAAGGGCCGGAGCGCGCGCCGCACCGCTCCTATCTTTACGCCATGGGGCTGACTGAAAAACAGATCCACCAGCCGCTTGTAGGGGTGGCCACCACATGGAATGAAGCCGCGCCGTGCAATATCACGCTTGGGCGGCAGGCGCAGGTGGTGAAAAAAGGCGTGGCTGCCGCTGGCGGCACACCGCGGGAATTCACCAGCATCACGGTGACGGACGGGATCGCCATGGGGCATCAGGGGATGAAATCTTCCCTCGTCAGCCGCGAGGTGATTGCTGATTCAGTCGAGCTCACCATGCGCGGCCATTGTTATGATGCGCTGGTGGGGCTTGCGGGCTGCGATAAATCCCTGCCTGGGCTGATGATGGCAATGGTCAGGCTTAACGTGCCTTCTGTCTTTATCTATGGCGGGTCGATTCTGCCCGGCAATTACCGCGGAAAAGACGTGACGGTGGTAGATGTGTTTGAGGGCGTGGGCCAGCTTGCCGCTGGCAGCATGCGCGAGGAAGATCTGAAAGAGCTGGAGCAGGTGGCCTGCCCCTCTGGCGGCTCATGCGGCGGGCAGTTCACCGCGAACACCATGGCCTGTGTGAGCGAGGCGATTGGTCTGGCGCTGCCCGGTTCCGCCGGTGCACCTGCCCCTTATGAATCGCGCGATGCGCTTTGTTTTGCATCGGGCGAAGCGGTGATGAAACTCATCAAATCCAAGCTCCGCCCGCGTGATATTGTTACGCTGAAAGCCCTCGAAAATGCCGCCGCGATTGTGGCCGCTACGGGCGGTTCCACCAATGCCGCGCTGCATCTTCCTGCGATTGCGCATGAGGCGGGCATCCGCTTTACCTTGCATGATGTGGGGAAAATTTTCAAACGCACGCCCTATCTTGCCGATCTCATGCCCGGCGGAAAATATACCGCCAAGGATTTATATGAGGCGGGCGGGGTTGAAATTGTAATGAAGACGCTGCTTGAAGGCGGGTTTCTGCATGGGGACTGCATGACCGTGACGGGCAAAACCATTGCAGAAAATCTGAAAAAAGTGAAGTTCCCGGCCTTTCAACCTCTGCCTGTGGGAGAAGTTGGTGGGCGCAGCGCAAGCCGCGTGAAAGCTGGCACACAGCCCGTTGTGCGCCCACATCATGACCCCATTACACCCGCCGGCGGCGTGGTGGTGCTGAAGGGTAATCTCGCGCCTCATGGCGCGATTGTAAAAGTGGCGGGAATGAAACAGCTTGTATTCTCTGGCCCCGCGCGGTGTTTTGATTCGGAAGAAGAATGTTTCGCCGCCGTAAGCGCCAAGAAATATAAAGCGGGAGAAGTGCTCGTGATTCGCTATGAAGGGCCGCGTGGCGGCCCCGGCATGCGCGAGATGCTCGCCACCACCGCCGCACTTTACGGGCAGGGCATGGGCGAGAAAGTGGCACTGATTACGGATGGGCGCTTCAGCGGTGGCACGCGCGGTTTCTGCATCGGCCATGTGGGGCCGGAAGCGGCGATCGGCGGGCCGATCGGGCTACTGAAGAATGGTGATGTGATCACGATTGATGCGACCAAAGGCACAATCAGCGTGGCGCTGACGGAGAAAGAACTCGCCGCCCGCCGCAAATCCTGGAAGCCGCGCGCGCATGATTATCAATCTGGCGCGCTGTGGAAATATGCGCAAGTCGTAGGCACGGCGGAGTGTGGGGCGATCACCCATCCGGGCGGTGCTGCTGAAACCCATAGCTTTGCCGATTTATGAGCAGACGCACATGATGATAAGGTCTTTCGTGGGCTTCATGTTTTTTCAACTGTCATCCCCGCCCGGGCAGAATTGTTTATGAGTCTTTACACCCATATTGCTACCCTAGGCCCGGTGGGGCATGTCAAGAAAGCCCCCGGCACGGCGGGTTCGCTCGTGGCGCTGGCGCTTGCCTATGCGCTCCTCCACTGCCCGTATGGTATGGGCATATTGTTACTTGCCACGCTGCTGGTGACGGCGCTTGGGGTTATCGTCAGCCATGTGTACATGCAGAAAACCGGGAGCACGCATGATCCCAAAGAAATCGTCATCGACGAAGTGGCAGGCATGTGGCTGACCATTACTATCTGGCATTTCTGGATTATTGCCATGACCGGCTCGTGGGAAGCCGCACAGGAAACACTCGCACTGGTGGGCGCAAACCCGCTCTTTCTTATCACCGGGTTTTTATGGTTCCGCTTTTTCGATATTCTCAAACCCTGGCCCATTTCACTTATCGATCGCAAGGTCAAAGGCGGCATCGGGGTGATGCTTGATGATCTGCTGGCCGCCCTTGCTGCCGGCACGGCGCTTTATGTGGTGTATCTGTTCTGGCCGCTACTGACTGGCGACATGTCCGAATCTTCGGTATGAATTTCTTTCCTCCCGAGCTTCTGGCACAGGCGGAGATGGCGGTGGCATATGGCCGCGCGCACCACCTCACCCTCACCACGGCAGAATCCTGCACTGGTGGGCTGATTGCCGCGCTTATCACTGAAATTCCCGGCAGCTCGGAGGTATTCACGCGCGGGTTTATCACCTATGCCAATGCAGCCAAAACTGAGCTTCTGGGCGTACCCGCCGCACTCATTGCCGCGCATGGCGCGGTAAGTGAAGCAGTTGCCCGCGCCATGGCCGAGGGCGCCCGCCGTAACGCACGCGCGGATATTGCCCTTGCCGCTACCGGTATTGCAGGGCCAGGCGGCGGCACGCCGGAAAAACCGGTGGGGCTGGTGCATCTGGCCTGCGCGCGCGAGGGCGTTACCCTCCATGCGCGCCATGATTTCACTGGTGACCGCAACGCCGTAAGGCTGCAGGCGGCGCTGGCCGCGCTCAGGCTTGTGACGGTGGATGGGTAAGGTGATGCATGGTTAACCCGGAATTGCTCTAAATTGCGCTGCAGTTGAATAGCTGCTAGAATCTTTCTTATTGGAGGGGTTTTCTATGCGCGCCGTGTTTGAATGGAATGATCCGTTACTGTTTCGCCAGCAATTGAGCGAGGAAGAACGGCAGATTGCTGAAACGGCGCGTGCATTTGCACGGGGCACGCTATTTCCCGGTGTGATTGAGGCAAACCGCAAGGAAGTTTTTGATAAGGAAATTTTGCGCGAAATGGGCGCACAGGGGCTGCTTGGCCCCACCATCAAAGCCTATGGCTGCGCCGGGATTTCACACGTGGCCTACGGCCTTATCAACCGCGAAATTGAGTGGGTGGATTCGGGCTACCGCTCCTCGCTTTCGGTGCAGTCTTCGCTCGTCATGCAGCCGATTTATGAATTCGCGAGCGACGCCATGAAAGCCCATTATCTGCCGCGTCTGGCCACAGGCGAAATCATCGGCGCGTTTGGCCTTACCGAGCCTGACCACGGTTCCGACCCCGGCAGCATGAAGACCCGCGCAGTGCGGGTAGATGGGGGCTACAGGCTGAGTGGTTCCAAAACCTGGATCACCCATGCGCCGATTGCGGATATTTTCATCATCTGGGCAAAGCATGAGGATGAGATCTGCGGATTTATTGTGGAGCGCGGGGATAAGGGAACGATCTCCACCCCGAAAATTGAGGGCAAACTCAGCCTGCGCGCTTCCAGCACCGGTATGATCATGCTGGAAGATGTGTTTGTGCCGGAAGAACGGCGGCTTGCTGTACGCGGGCTTAAGGGGCCATTTTCCTGCCTCAATAAAGCACGCTACGGCATCGCCTGGGGCACATTGGGTGCGGCGGAACATTGCTATGAGGTTGCCCGCAGCTATACGCTTGAGCGTACCCAGTTTGGCAAGCCGCTGGCGGCCAATCAGCTGATTCAGAAAAAACTCGCCGATATGATGACGGAAATCACCCTCGGGCTTGAGGCCGCGCTGCGCGTGGGCAGGCTGATTGATGAGGGTAACTGGGCGCCAGAGATGATTTCACTCATCAAACGCAATAGTTGCGGCAAGGCGCTTGAGATTGCCCGCACCTGCCGCGATATGCTTGGCGGCAACGGTATTTCCGACGAATACCACGTCATGCGCCATATGCTGAACCTTGAGGCAGTCAATACCTATGAAGGCACGCATGACATCCACGCACTCATCCTCGGCCGCGCCATCACCGGCCTGCAGGCGTTTAGTAATTAGTGGCTTCGCACTCGGACATGCTGTCCTCGCCTCCGAGCCGCTTCGCGGGCTCAGGGCTGAGTCGCGCCTGCTTGCGATCGAATAACGGCATGCTATGACCAGTCACACTCCACTTCTTACCTTTGCTCACGAACTGGCCGAGGCGGCGGGCGTGGTAATTCGCCCTTATTTCGGCGCGCATGGTGCGGTAGAGGCAAAGGCGGATTTTTCCCCCGTTACCAAGGCTGACCGCGCCGCCGAACGGGTGATGCGTGCGATGATTCATGCACGGTTTCCTGCCCACGAAATTTACGGTGAAGAATTCGGCACATCGAGTCACGAGCCACGAGTCGCGAGCCACGAGCACACCTGGCTCCTCGATCCCATCGATGGTACGCGCGCGTTTATCGCCGGGAAAAAAGAATGGGGCACGCTGATTGCGCTGTGCGAGCATGGCGTTCCCGTTCTTGGCGTCATGTATCAGCCCATCACGAACGAACGGTGGAGCGCGGTGAGGGATGAGCCCTCTTGCTATAAAACAGACAAAGAAATGCTGGATATTCGCCCGCGCGGGCATGACCATTTGAGAGAATCTTCACTTTCTACGACCTCCATTCCTTATTTCACGCTCGCAGAAGCGGCGCGTTTTGCGCGGCTGCGCGAAGCCTGCGGCGGGTTTACCGAGGGCGGGGATTGTTATGCCTATGGGCTTCTGACACGCGGCGAGCGCGATATAGTGGTGGATGCAGGGCTTAAACCTTATGACATACTCGCGCTTGTGCCCATTATCGAACAGGCGGGCGGTGTCATCACGGATTGGGAGGGTGCGCCGGTAACCCTTGATAATCACCAGCGCGCCCTCGCCACCCGCACACCGGACTTGCATCGGCAGGCGTTGGCGCTATTACGGGGCGCATGAAGAGCGAACTTCACATTATCGGCGCAGGGCTTGCGGGCAGTGAAGCCGCATGGCAGGCGGCCGCGCGCGGGGTAAAAGTGGGGCTGCATGAAATGCGCCCGGCTCGCAAGACGGAGGCGCACCAGACCGGTGACTGCGCGGAGCTTGTCTGCTCCAATTCCTTCCGGTCAGATGATTTTACGCGCAACGCCGTGGGGTTGTTGCATGAGGAGATGCGCCGCTGCGATTCCCTGATTCTCAGGATGGCAGACGCACATAAAGTCCCCGCCGGGGGTGCGCTGGCGGTGGACCGCGAAGGATTCGCCCGCGCGGTGACGGCGGCATTGCAACAACATCCGAACATCCATTTTACTTTGGAAGAAATCACCGATCTGCCAGCAAACGCCATGACGATTATTGCTACCGGCCCGCTGACATCGGCGGCGCTTTCAGCCGCGATTCAGCGCAGAACCGGCAGTGAATATCTCGCGTTTTTTGATGCGATTGCCCCCATCATCCATTTCGATTCGGTAGATATGAGCAAGGCCTGGTTCCAGAGCCGATGGGATAAAGGCTCAGGGCATGATTACATCAACTGCCCCATGACGCGCGAGGAATATGAAGCGTTCATCGCCGCGCTTAATGCGGGTGAAAAAACCGAATTCAAGGAGTGGGAAAAGAATACGCCCTATTTTGAAGGCTGCCTGCCGATTGAAGTGATGGCCGCGCGCGGGGTGGATACGCTGCGCTTCGGGCCCATGAAGCCGGTGGGGCTTACCAACCCGCACACGGGCGGCCGCGCCCATGCGGTGGTGCAGCTCAGGCAGGATAATAAGCTTGGCACCCTCTATAATATGGTGGGGTTTCAGACCAAGCTGAAATATGGCGAGCAGCAGCGTATTTTCCGCATGATTCCGGGGCTGGAACAGGCCGAGTTTGCAAGGCTTGGCGGAATTCACCGCAATACCTTTATCCGCTCGCCGGAGTTGCTTGATGGATTTTTACGCCTGAAATCCGCCCCCCATATGCGCTTTGCCGGGCAGATTACGGGGGTGGAGGGCTATGTAGAATCCGCCGCCTGCGGCCTGATGGCGGGGCGGTTTGCAGTGTCAGAACTTCTGGGCGAACCCATGACGCCGCCACCACTCACCACGGCGCTGGGTGCACTTCTGAACCACATCACTGGCGGAGCGAATGCGAGCAGCTTCCAGCCGATGAATGTGAATTTCGGGCTATTTCCGCCCCTTGCCGGGCGCATCCGCAAAGATCAGCGCGCCGAGGCTTATAGCGCGCGGGCACTGAGCGATCTTGAGGCGTGGAAATGCGGGTCACTTCTTCAGGAACCGGCTGCCGGGTTTAACGGCGGGGAGTTCCCTGAGATGCGGCGGCAGGTCTGACGCGCTGTAGGTTCTCACATCCAGCGTGAGCAGTGAAATCAGCGGGAACGGCAGCTGGCGCGATGCTCCGCCCGAACGGTCAATAAGCGACGCTTCGGCCACCACCACCCCGCCATGCGCTGTGATACACTCCACCGTTTCAAGGGAGGATTTCCCCGTTGTCACCACATCTTCCACCAGTAAAATTTTTGCGCCAGGCGTAATGGTAAAGCCGCGCCGAAGGGCAAATTTTCCCTCCTCACGCTCGCAGAAAATAGATTCCAGCTTGAGCTGGCGCCCCATTTCATACCCCACCACCACCCCGCCCATGGCAGGTGCCACGACCAGATCCACCGCCCCATCACCCAGCGCGCGGGTTAC
>CANHAG010000063.1 GCA_947458525.1 Rhodospirillaceae bacterium
GCTCAGTTCACTCCCCCCGTAAGCGGGGGGAGCAGGAGGGGGGGAATATAAATAGCAGGGAGGGCATAAGCCCCGCCATCCTTGACGCGCTATGCGATAATCTCAACACCCCCAAAGCACTTGCGATATTGCAAACACTCGATGGCGAGGTGCTTGTTGCCTCGGCACAGTTTATGGGTCTCTTGCAGCAATCCCCGCAGCAATGGTTTCAGGGCGCGGGCGAAGATACGGCCTGGATTGAGGCAGAAATTGCCGCCCGCGCGGAGGCCAAAAAAGCGCGGGATTTTGCCGCCGCCGACGCTATCAGAGCGAAGCTGAAGGCACGAGGGATTGTGCTGGAAGATACCCCCGGCGGTACCTCATGGCGGCGGGAATCTCTCTCATAAAACGCATGGTTGCGCTGGCAAGGTGGCTGGCGCACCCGCCCCAATGGGGCAGAGGAAGCTCTGTAGCCGCGCACCATCGTATCTGAAAGCGCGGGGGTAGGATGCCAAAGGGGCTTGACCCGGGACTTGCGGCCTGAGATGCTGCGCCGCATGAATGAGCGCGTCTATCTATACGATTCTACCTTGCGCGACGGGGCGCAGACCCGCGGCATTGATTTTACGGTGGCGGATAAAATCGCCATCACCCGCCTGCTTGACGGGCTGGGGATTGATTTTATCGAAGGTGGCTGGCCGGGCGCCAACCCGGCGGATGATGCGTTTTTTGCGGCTCAGCCAAAACTCACCCGCGCGACGCTCACTGCCTTTGGCATGACGCGCCGCGCCGGCCGCTCCGCCGCCAATGACCCCGGCTTACAGGATGTGCTGAACGCAAAAACCCCGAGCATCTGTCTGGTCGGCAAAGCGTGGGACAAGCAGGTGGAAACCGCGCTTAAAATCTCCAGAAAAGAAAATCTGCGCATGGTGGCCGAATCCATCGCGCATCTTACCGCCAGAAAACGCACAGTGCATTTTGATGCCGAACATTTTTTTGACGGGTATAAAGCAAACCCCGCCTATGCGCTGGAGGTGCTCAGCGCCGCCCATGACGCAGGAGCCGAGTGGCTGGTGCTGTGCGACACAAATGGCGGCTCGCTGCCCAGTGACGTTAAACGTATTGTGGCGGAAGTGAAAAAGAAACTGCCAGGGGCGCAGCTGGGTATTCACTGCCATAATGACACTGAGCAGGCGGTGGCGAATTCGCTCGCGGCGGTGGAGGCCGGCGTGCGCCAGGTGCAAGGCACTATGAACGGCATCGGCGAGCGCTGCGGCAATGCGAATCTGGTGAGTATTCTGCCCACCCTTATGCTCAAAATGGGGTTCAAGACCGGGGTGAGTGAGAAAAAGCTTGCCGAGCTTACCGCCGTCAGCCGCGCGATTGATGACCGGCTTAACCGCGCGCCCAACCCGCATGCGGCGTATGTAGGGGCTTCCGCCTTTGCGCATAAGGGCGGCCTGCATGTAAGCGCCATGAGCAAGGACGAAACTTCATATGAACATATCAACCCGGCGCGCGTGGGTAACCGGCGGCTGGTGCTGGTTTCTGACAAGGCGGGGCGAGCAAATATCCTCACCCGTCTGGCGCAGATGGGGCTGAAAATCGCGCCCGAAGATGAAGGGGTGACGGCACTGGTGCGCGCGGTGAAAGAGCGCGAGGCGATCGGTTATGCCTATGAAGATGCCGAGGCGAGTTTCGAGTTGATGGCGCGGCAGATGCTTGATGCCGTGCCACAATTTTATGAACTGCAATCCTTCCGCGTGATTGACGAGCGGCGGATTAACGCCAAGGGCAAACCCGTCACCATGTCGGAAGCGACCGTGAAACTCACGGTCAAAGGCGTGCGCAAAATGACGGTGGCAGAAGGCAATGGCCCGGTGAATGCGCTCGATGCCGCGCTCAGGAAAGCGCTGGTGATGAAATATCCACAGCTCAAATCCATGCATCTGGCGGATTATAAGGTGCGGATTCTAACACCCGCCGACGCCACCGCCGCACTCACCCGCGTGATGATTGAAAGTAAAGATGATGAGGGGAAGAGCTGGACGACCATCGGCGTTTCCCCGAACGTGATCGATGCTTCCTACCATGCACTATATGACGCAATCACCTATTTCCTGCTGAAGGGGAAGAAATAGTAAGCGTTAGCCCTGATCCAGCTGGGCAAGTTTGGGGCGGCGCAGGGTGATGATGGCCACCCCCACGACCGTCAGCGCCGCGCCCAGCATTAACGGCAAGGTAAGTGACTCCCCGAACATGGCCATGCTGGTTGCGATGCCGAAGACCGGAATCAGCAGAGAATAAGGCACCACCTGCGTCACCTCATAACGCGCGAGCAGCCAGGTCCAAAGCCCATAGCCGATGAGTGAGGAAAAGACGATGCTATAGGCAATCGCTAGCCATGCTTCCATCGGCGCGGCGGCAATCTGCGCCAGCTGGTCATGCTCGAAGAGCAGGCTCAGGATAAGCATTTGCGGTAACGCAATCAGCCCCGGCCAGAAAAGCATCGGCACCACGGCATTTTCCTTCATGCGCTTCATGTGGATATTGGCCGCCGCCCAGCCAAACGCGCCGACAAGCGCTACCAGAAAGGCCAGCGAGTGCTCCTCCACATCTGGCGCGCCCGCCACGACCACCACGCCGAAAAACGCTAAAATCAGCCCGAAACTGCGCCAGGGGCCGAGGTAATCCTTAAAGAAAATTGCTGCAAGCAGGCAGGAGAACGGCACGCCGAGCTGGCTGGCCACAATGGTGGAGCTGACCGAAAGCCCCATACGCATCGCCACAAAAAACATGGCGAAATGCAGCGTGACATAAAACAGCGATAGCAGCGCCATATCGCGCCAGTTCGGCCAGCCATAGCGGCGAATGAAGGGCAGCAGCAGGAGGCAGACACCCACAAAGCGCAGAATAATGGTGAGAAAAGGCGAGAAATGCAGCACCGCCATTTTTGAAGCAGAGAAATTCGCCCCCCAGCAGAAGGAGACAAGCGTGGCAGCAAGAATGGCGAGAAGGGGCATGGGGGTTCGGGGCTCGTGATTCGTGACTCGGGGCTCGGGATTCGCATGTGTGATAGGCTGGCGGGAGGCACGAGGCAAGCAGCAAGATGCTGGGGCACGCACAGCAAGGCTTGAATCACGAGTCACGAGCCACGAATTTTCCACTGGCATTTTGAACGCGACTTCATTATTGTCCACAGCCCTGAGCGACGAAAATATCGGATAAAAAAAGGGTCTGAGATTGCTCTCAGACCCCAAGTCGCTCGGCAAGCAACAGTTTCTGGCCTGGCCAGATTCGTGGGCGAAGGCGTCGGGAATAAACTCCCTGGCGCCTTTGCTATTTCAGGCTCGCGCGAACACAGGCGGGATCTGGTTTTTGGTGACGTTGCGTGCCCCGCTGCTCTGGGCTACTATATATAGTCCAACCACTTTTCTGGCAATCATTAATTATTCTGTGCATACTAATCTGTAACTTGCTTAATTGATTGTGTTTTTCTTGTCACATTCCGGTGAACCATCATCTATGCTTCTGGGGATAATTTCACTACCCGTTGTGGAACGCGGGGAGGTGGTTTTTTCCTGTCAATGCAGGGAGTTGGAACCGCCCTGCCGGAAACCCAAAAAAACCTTACATTCCGAGCTTTACCTTGGCCTGAATTCATCTTAAGACTATGGCTAGTCACATCACAAAACCTGCGGGCAGCCTCATGAGCAAACAACCGATTTACGAAGGCAAGGCGAAAAAACTGTTCGAAGGCCCGGAGCCGGGTACACTGATTCAGCATTTCAAAGACGACGCCACCGCGTTTAACAATAAGAAACGCGGCACGATTGAGGGCAAAGGCGTCATCAACAATAAAATCTCGGAATTTCTCATGTCGCGCCTGAACGAGATGGGTATTCCCACCCATTTCATCCGCGGCCTCAATATGCGCGAGCAGCTGGTGCGGGCGGTGGATATCATCCCCCTCGAAATCATCGTGCGTAATTACGCCGCCGGGTCGTTTGCTGAGCGTTTTGGGGCGTTTGAGGGTGAGCCGCTGGGATCGCCGCTCACCGAATTCTGCCTGAAGGATGACCGCTTGGGTGATCCGTTTATTTCTGAAGATCATATCTATGCGTTTGGTCTTGCCGAACCGGAGGAGATTGACGAAATCCGCCATTATGCGCTGCGGGTGAATGATTTTGTCAGCGGGCTTTTTTACGGGGTCGGCGTGCGGCTGATTGACCTTAAGCTCGAATTTGGCCGGTTTTATGAAGGCGATATGGTGCAGGTCATGCTGGCGGATGAAATTTCGCCCGATACCTGCCGCTTATGGGACATCACCACCAACGATAAAATGGATAAAGACCGCTTCCGCCGCGACCTTGGCAAGACCGAGGAAGCCTACCGCGAAGTGGCGCGCCGCCTTGGTGTTCTGCCTTCCGCCAATGTGGTGGAAACCGCCGCGTTTGGTGGAAAAGAAAAAAAATCCGCCAAGCCGACGGGGAAGAAGAAATAACGAAGTGACGAATTGACGAAATGGTGAATTGACGAAATAGAGGGGTGAACTTTGCCACACCTGTTATTTCTTCCACTCGCCCCCGCGAAGCAGGGGGCTTGGAGCGCGAAAAATTGTTACATTGAGTACCAATTTTTCTAGTCCAAGGGTTGAGAAGCCTTAGCGAGCAAAGCGAGCTTAGGCGAAGCTGGGTGAGGGGGAAGCTAAAACATACCGACTACTGCCCACTGGAGACTGAAAAAAATGAAAGCCAAAATCCATGTAACCTTGAAGAATGGCGTGCTCGACCCGCAGGGAAAAGCCATTGAGTCAGCGCTTTCGCATCTGGGATTTGCGGATGTGGGGCAGGTGCGTGTTGGCAAATATATTGAGGTGGAGATGAAGGGGCAAAGCCCCGAATCCACCCGCGCGCGCGCGGAAGAAATGTGCGAGAAACTCCTGGCCAATACGGTGATTGAGAAATTCGCTGTCGAAATCGCGGAGTAGAACAGATTGAAACCATTGCCTAACGCATTTTCATTCGTCATCTCCGCGCAGGCGGGGATCCAGCGCCAGGGAATCTCGCGGCGCAGACGCGCTGCACTGGATTCCCGCCTTCGCGGGAATGACAAATTTATGGGTTACGCAACGGTCTCAGATTTATTCGTCAATTCGTCAATTCTTCAACGCGTCAGCTCCTTATGAAATCCGCTGTTATCGTATTCCCCGGCTCTAACTGCGACCGCGATGCATTTGGCGCGCTGGAGGCAGCAGGGCTCACCCCCGGCTATGTCTGGCATGCGGATGGGGCACTGCCCGAAGGAGTGCGGCTTGTTGTGCTGCCCGGCGGTTTTTCGTTTGGCGATTATCTGCGTTGCGGCGCCATGGCGGCGCGCGCACCGATTATGCAAGACGTGATCCGTTTTGCAAATAAAGGCGGGTATGTGCTTGGCATCTGCAACGGGTTTCAGATCCTCACCGAATCCGGCCTTTTGCCCGGCACGCTGATGCGCAATGCCCATCTTAAATTCACCTGTAAGGAGACAACCCTGAAGGTGGAGGCGAGCGATTCGGTGTTTCTCGGCGGCTACCGGCAAGGGCAGGTGGTGAATTTCCCCGTTGCCCATGCGGAGGGGAATTATTTTGCTGATGAGGCGACGCTGAAACAGATGGAAGAGGCAGGGCAGGTGGCGCTGCGCTATGCCACGCCAGAGGGCGCTGTAACGCCTGAGGCCAGCCCTAACGGCGCGCGGCATAATATCGCCGGCATCACCAATGCGAAAAAAAATGTGCTGGGGCTGATGCCTCACCCCGAGCGCCATGCGGATGCTGCCACCGGCGGTACGGATGGTGCGGTGATGTTCAAAGCGCTGTTTGAACGCCTCGCGGCGTAGCAACCGCAAGGCATAGCGAGAGGCTGTGGCGAAGTATCATTCTTACCAAAAACGCACGCATGCACCCCCGTTGAGGGGGAAAGCCCCAGCGGCGCTTGATCGAATTATAAACTCCCCAGATGGCCTGTAAGCCGGATTCTGTGCGCCTTGCGGCGTGATGACCATTCCTCTGGGCGGTGCGTTGCCGCACCGCTCAAGCAACCTACCCGCGCACGGCCGGGACAGCCTGATTCTTTTGGAATCGGTGCGCCTATTTGGTCTTGCTCCTGGTGGGGTTTGCCCTGCCACGGCTGTTACCAGCCGCGCGGTGCGCTCTTACCGCACCGTTTCACCCTTGCCCTTTTACAATGTCCCCGGCTTGGTCTGCTGACCTCGCCATGGGACGCCGCTTCGCGGGCTTCCACCTTCGCTCCTGACGGAGCTTCGGCGGACATGCATGGCTGGCTTGCGCTGCTGCGTTCGCACAACCACGGTCCCGACAGGGCGGTCTGTTCTCTGTGGCACTTTCCCTCGGCTCGCGCCGGGCGGGTGTTACCCGCCACCATTTCCCCGGAGTCCGGACTTTCCTCCCCACCACCAACCCCTCAAGAACATTCGTAAAAGTCACGCGCTTCAAGGGTGAGTGGTGGGGCGGTCATCCGGCCATCTGGTCGGGCGGGTATAGTGGGTTTGGATCGCGAAGGCAAGGGGGGCAGCGGCCTGAAATCTGAAATCAGTTTGTAGCCGGGGCGGCAGCCTGCTGGGCGGCGGCGCGGCGTTCCTGCTCCATCTGCGCCATGGAACCGCCATTGCCGCCCTGACGCATCCGCGCTTGCATCAGCGCCGATTCTTCCGGCGTTACTGAATTCATATAGGGGCTGCGCATGGCCTGCAGCTGCATCGCCGCTTCCTGATAAGATTCCACGGTGTTGCGCTCGGCGCGATTCTTCGCCCAGAGCCCCACACCGGCGGCGGCACCCACCAGCGTGCCACCTACCGCAAGCCCTGAATGATTGCGGAAGACGCTGCCAACTCCCTCAAATCCCTTACGCACGCCATAGAGC
>CANHAG010000064.1 GCA_947458525.1 Rhodospirillaceae bacterium
CTTGATTCCATCGCCGATTTCCGCGAGCTTACGGATATCAAAATCAAGGCCGGCACCACCGGGCTTTTAATGGTGGGGGGCGGCGTGCCCAAGAATTTCACGCAAGATACCGTCGTCTGCGCCGAGATTTTAGGGCATGACGAGGTGGAAATGCATAAATACGCCGTGCAGATTACGGTGGCGGATGTGCGTGACGGGGCGTGCTCTTCCAGCACGCTGAAAGAAGCCTGTTCATGGGGCAAGGTAGATACGGCGCTCGAGCAGATGGTGTTTGCCGAGGCCGGGTCGGTACTGCCGCTTCTGGCGTCTGATGCCTATCACCGCGGCCACTGGAAAACCCGCAAGCCGCGCAAGTTTGCCAAGCTGTTCGTATAGTGTTCCCAGATAGCGGCCTCGCTTGCGCGAGCGCGCACTAGAATGGGAACAGGGCTTCAACCAGCTGTGATCCCCAGCGCGCCTGCTGTCCGTCGCTTAGTTGGCCGCGGCCGGTATAGGCGATGCGCGCCTGTGCGATCTGCGCCAGCTCAATCGTGTTGTCAGAGTTAATATCCTGCGGGCGGATGACACCTTCCACCGAAACCTCGCGCACTTCATAATTCACCAGAATTTCCTGCGAGCCTTTGATCACAAGATTGCCGTTGGGCAGCACCTGCGTGACAAGCGCGGCCACCTGCGTGGTGATCGTATCCTTACGATCAATTTTACCGGTGCTGTTGACATTTTTTTCGCTTTCAATTCCCACCATTGGCGTACCATTCTGCCAGGGCGTGATTTTCCCGAGATATTGCTCATATCCCATGGCGATCGGCGCGCCTACGCTTTGTCCGTCATTGCGCTGATTGTTGGTTTTAGTGTCGAATTTCGCCTTGTCGTTAATATCGATATTCACGCGCAAAATATCGCCTACGCGCGCTGCGCGCTGATCGCGGAAGAAGGCGCGGGCACCCGGTTGCCACAGCGAATTCGCCGTGCGTATACTGCTGGCTTCAGGGTCGGGCAGCGGCCAGGAAAGCGGCTTATATTCCGGCGCAGTCTGCGGATTTTCCACCTTGGTCAAGGGCGGCGCGATTGAGGTGCGCTCCACCCGTTGGATCATGCTGCTGCAGCCACCAAGCACCAGTGCGCTGGTGCCAAGCAGGAAAATCCAGAGATACTCGCGCATAGACTGCTCCCTAATTCACCGACTCAGTTGGGCTTACTTCCACCCTGCCGGTGCTGATGACCCTGGCGCTGACCGCACGCCCCGAATCGCTGTTTTTCACGCGGATGAGCGCGCCTGTGGTACCGTCTTCCAGCGCCTCGCCCGACGTGCGGATGGCGATATAAGGCGTACGGTAAACCATCTCGACGGCGGTGCCCTTCTCAATCACTTTCGGCGCAATCACCTCAGTCGCGCGTATGGGGCGACGAGCGGAAATCACCCGACGGGCGGATTTACCCACGAGCGCGCCCGGCTCAGTGACCGTATCTTTACGCAGGCGGGCGCTCGGCATCATCACTTCATCAAGATCGGCGGCTTCGATTACATCGCGGTCGGTGATCTGGCGTGTCAGCACGGGCACGGCAATCATTTCATCATAGCGCCCGGCCACGGGGGTAACTTTCAGGGTTTTACCTGCGGCCAGAATATAG
The DNA here is from genome assembly GCA_947458525.1 of Rhodospirillaceae bacterium. GTDB lineage: Bacteria > Pseudomonadota > Alphaproteobacteria > Rickettsiales > UBA3002 > JAFLDD01. The sequence goes on from CANHAG010000064.1 coordinate 1,633, forward strand.
GCCTGCGCCTGCCAGCGCCTGGCATCGGGGTCTACCTGAAGTGCGAGCACATTCAGGCGCAGCGGGTGATCGGCGCGGAAAAGCACCGGCGCACTTCCCGGCTGGGCGGTGGCGCGCACATGTTCGGCAATCCCCTGCTCTTCCAGTTGCCGGGCAATGGCGGCTTCCAGATCGCGCTGCGAGATTTCAAAATAGCTGCGCGCAGGCAATGGGGCGGGCGTCATATCCTCCGTCTGCCTTACGGCTGCTACCTGTTCCGGCGCCATCCACTGCGCCGCATTCGTTGCTGCGGGCAGCAGCAGAAGCAGTGCCCCAAGGGCAAGGCCACCTAGCCATGCAGGGATGGTGATGGGTTTTGATAACGCGTCATTGCGAGCGTAAGCGCAGCAATCCAGCAAGAAAAATCTTTGCTTTTGGCTGGATTGCTTCGGCCTTAAGGCCTCGCAATGACGGATGCTCAAGCGTCTTGTCATATCATTACACCGACTGGTTCAGGGATTGCAGCATCTGGTCGCCAGCAGTCAGCACTTTGGTATTCATTTCATAGGCGCGCTGGGCGATGATGAGATCGGTAATTTCCGCGACCGAATTCACGTTGGAATTTTCAAGATATCCCTGCTGCAGCGAGCCGAACTGATCTTCCCCGGCATTCCCCAGTACCGGGTTGCCCGAGGCAGTGGTTTCCACAAACATGTTATTGCCTATGGCCTCAAGCCCGCCGGGATTGATAAAGGTGGCCATCTCAAACTGCCCGAGAATCTGCGGATCTACCTGCCCGGTGAGGCTTACGGACACTTCACCGGAGCTATTGATGCTGATGCTGATCGCATCCTCCGGTACGGTAATGGCCGGCTGAATGGTATAGCCCTCGTTATTGACGATCAGCCCGTCCTGATTCAGCTTGAACGTACCGTCGCGCGTGTAGGCGGTAGTGCCGTCGGGTAATTCAATCTGAAAAAAGCCGCGGCCTTGAATCGCGACATCCAGCGCGCCCTGAGTCTGATTAAGCGTGCCCTGATTGGTATTGCGCGAGATGCCCGAAGTCTGCACCCCAAGCCCAAGCTGAACGCCCACGGGTAAAATCGTGCCCTGATCGGTAGAGTTAGTGCCCACGCGCACGAGATCCTGATAGATCAGATCCTGAAACTCGGGGCTTTGCGCCTTATAGGCGGTCGTCGTCATGTTCGCGAGGTTCTGCGAAATAACATCCACGTTCGTCTGCTGGGCATTCAGCCCCGTGGCTGCAATATTAAGCGCGCGCATTGCCATAGCTTACTCCCTGGTTACCCCTGCGCTGGCCGCGCAAAAGTGTTTGAGGTTCTACGTTCAAGGTCATACATGGTCTCGATCATTTTCGCGGTGTCGGCAGTGTAGCGGTTGGTCTGAATCACCCGCACAATCTCGGTTACCCCATTCACGTTCGAGCCTTCGAGCATGCCCTGCATCACGTTTGATTGCTGGGCGGGCTGAGGCTCCTCCTCAGCGGTAAAAAGCGTATTACCCACGCGGTTCATGGCCTGCTCATTCACAAATTCCACCACACCCACGGTCGCCAGCAGCTCATTATCTTCAGTGATGATTTCGCCCGCGCCATTAATGCGGATATTCTGCACATTATCGGGGATGGTAATCTCCCCCCCATCGGCACTGAGCACAGGAAAACCATCCACCGTGACCAATATGCCATCCCCGTTCAGCTGAAAATTACCCGCCCGCGTGTAGCGCGCCCCAAGCGGCGTTTCGACCTGAAAATACCCCGGCCCACTGATTGCCAGATCAAACGTGTTATCCGTCTTGACGAGCGTGCCTGCGGTTGTATCACGATAGCTGATCGGGTCACGCGCGAAGGCCATTTTGCTGCCCAGTTTGCGCCCATCATTCACCAGATAGTCATCAAACAGCAGCCGCTCCGACTGGTAGCCGGTCGTATTCACATTGGCGATATTATTGGCTGTCGCCTCAAGATCACGGAACAGAATCATCTGCCGTGAGAGCGCAATATAAATCCCATTATCCATGTGCTACTGCCCTTGTTGCTCTTTATGCCTGCTCTTCGTGTGGTTACACGGTGAGCGCTTGCATCAGCTTGTGGTCAGGATGTGTTAAGCAGGATTCATGCCAAGCCCAAAACAAGGCGGAAGTCTTCAGCTTTGCTGCAAAGTGGTTGCAAACGTATCCTTGCGGGTTAATAAGGAAGCAAACAGGAGAACGCCATGAGCGAAAAAGATAAAGACCCCAAAGGCGCAAAAGAGGCCGAATCTTCCTCAAAAGAAGTGATGGAAGTGGAGGGCGAAGGCGAAGGCCAGAGCACCACCAAGGGAAAGCGCAAGCTTTTGATTATCATTGCAATTGTTGCCGTTCTGGCACTGGTGGGTGCGGGGGTCATGTTCTCTGGCATTCTGGGCGGTAAGAAGGGGGAAAAAGATGCAGAAACTACCGAGGAACAATCGGCAGAAGCGGGCGACCCCAATGCCCCGGCGGCCGGCCCCGCTAAGCCCGTTTATTACGAACTTCCGGAATTTCTCGTCAACCTGACCAGCACCACCAATAAGCCGAGCTTCCTCAAAATGTCCGTGACGCTGGAGCTGCGCGATGCCAAGGCGGTGGAGGTTGTTGAGGCCAACAAGCCCCGGATTATGGATGCATTTAATACCTATCTGCGCGAGGTGCGCGCACAGGATATGGCCGGTTCCGCCGGGATTTTCCGCCTGCGCGGCGAGCTGATGGCGCGCATCAACCGCACGGTGGAAGAGGGGCTTGTTAAAGATATACTTTTCAGCGAAATTATCATACAATAATGGTGCGCGTGCAATCCGATCACTAAAAAATCCCAAAACGCGCGAGGATGGCATTGCTTTTGCACCACTACTTCGTGCACCAGAGATAAACGGGAGCATTGCCGTATATGGCCGACGAACCTTCAGGCGATAATGCCGCAGCTGCGAATGACGCGGCGCTGGGCGAATGGGAGAAAATGCTAGGGCAGGAGGGCACGCCCGGTGAGGCGACAGACCCTTCCGGCGCACCTTCCGAAGCGCCCGCGCGCGTGCTGAATCAAGACGAAATCGACCTGCTGCTCGGGTTTGATGGCGGAGCGGCGGGTGGCGAGCGTAACACCGGGATTTATGCGATTCTCGATAAATCCGTTGTCGCGTACGAAAAACTGCCCATGCTCGAAGTGGTGTTCGACCGGCTGGTACGAATGCTCTCGCCCTCTCTTCGCAACTTCACTTCCGATAACGTGGATGTCAGCATCGATTCCATGGTCTCGATGCGGTTTGATGACTATATGAACTCCATTCCGCTGCCCGCCATGCTTGTGGTTTACCGCGCGGTGGAGTGGGAAAATTTCGGCATCATCACGATTGACAGCTCGCAGATTTATTCGACCGTGGACCTGCTTCTGGGCGGCAGGCGCACGCAGAAACCCATCCGTGTGGAGGGCCGCCCCTATACGACGATTGAGCAGAATATCGTCAAGCGGATGGTAGAGATTATCTTGAACGATATGAGCATGGCGTTTGACCCGATCAGCCCCATCACCTTCCAGTTTGACCGGCTGGAGAGCAACCCGCGTTTTGCCGCCATTGCCCGACCCAACAGCGCAGCGCTGCTGGTGCGGCTGAGGGTAGAGATAGAAGAGCGCGGCGGAATGATCGATATTGTATTACCCCACGCTACGCTCGAACCCATCCGCGACCTGCTCTTGCAGATGTTCATGGGCGAGAAATTCGGGCAGGATGCGGTGTGGGAGCGGCATCTGGGGCGCGAAGTCGGCCAGACCTTTGTGGATGTGGAAGCGATTCTCGATGAGCGGCGAATTTCACTGGGCGAAGTGGTGGATCTCAAGGTCGGCTCCACCATTCTGTTTGACGCCTCGCCCGAAGATCCGGTGCGGGTGAAATGCGGCGGCGTGCCGCTCACCACCGCGCAGATTGGCCGGGTGGGAGATAAAATGGCGATTGCAATCAATGACGACATCAAAAATTTCCGCGAACAGCTTCGTGAACGCGGAATTGAATAGCAGGAGCTTACATGCAGAATGTGATCCTTTCTCTTCTGATCGATTTCACCATGGTGCTGCTGCTCGTGGTGACGATCCTTTACTGCCGCAAGCTTAACCAGCGCATCCGCGTACTGCAGGATAGCCGGTCAGAGTTGGCGGAGATTATCCGCGAATTCAATGAATCGACAGAACGCGCCACGCAGAGTATTGCCGAAATTCATGAGGCCTCTCGCCGTATCAGCGAAAATATCCAGCATAAGATTGATAAAGCGAATTACCTTGTCGCTGACCTTGAGGCGGCGATTGGGCGCGGCAGCCGGGCGGTAGAAGGGGTGGATATCGCAACTGCAACCGGCACCAGCACTGCCCGGCCTCGTGCGCGCGCCGCCGCCGAACCCGCCTCTGCCACATCCACCCGTCCCGTGCGCCCACGCTCCCGCGCCGAGCAGGACGTGCTGGATGCCCTGAAAAACCGGGGAGAATAGCCATGTCATCCTCCCGCCGCCGTAAGAGTTTCGCACCACGCTTCCGCCTTATGCCCCTGACCATCACCATGCTGGGGCTCGTGCTGGTATTGAAATTGCAGGATCTGGTAGTGGGCGGCACGGCGCTGCGCGAAACCCTTGGCAGCAGCACGGCCTATGCCGAGGAAGAATCTGCCAAGGAAGATGGAACTCCCCCCGAACCTTCAGGCGAAGGATCTGAAGAAGCAAAAGACGAAGACGAAGGGCAAGAAGTGACACGCGGCGGTAAACTTGCCAATCAGGGCAAGAAGGAAAAAGCGCTCGGGCAAGGGAAAATAAGCGTGGAAGAGCTGGAGAAGATCAAGGCGAAACAGAATGCCGAACAATTTTCTAAGGTGGAAATCGATATTCTGACGAACCTCAGCAAGCGCCGGGAAGAGCTTGACCAGCGCGAAAAAGAGCTGGATCTGAAAGAAGCATCACTCACCGCTGCTGAAACCAAGGTGAGCGATAAAATCCGCGAGATGAAAAACCTCAAAGAGGAAGTAGATAAAGTGCTCGCACTTTATAACGAGAAGCAGGATACGGAAATCCGCGGGCTGGTGAAAATTTACGAGGCAATGAAACCGCTCGATGCTGCAGCAATTTTCAACGAAATGGAAATGCCGATTCTGCTCGAGGTCATCGACAAGATGTCGGAGCGTAAAGTCGCACCGATCCTTGCAGGCATGAGCCCTAAACGCGCGCGTGACGTTACGCAGGAGCTGGCGGAGCTGCGCAAAGTACGCGCCGACC
>CANHAG010000065.1 GCA_947458525.1 Rhodospirillaceae bacterium
CGCCTCGCGCTTGCTTAACTGGGCAAAACGGCGCCAGGCGGTAATCGCTCCTTCGGCGGGCAGTAGCACTGTCATCTCATTTTTCAGTTTCATGTTCCAGCGTCTTTGGCCCACGCGAATAGCGGCCTGAATCTCCGGCTCCAGTTCTGGCGCGGCAGCCAGAAGGGCAAGAAGCTCTTTGAGATGTTTCGGTGCGTCCTCCCCCACCATCAGCGGCAGAGGGGCATTGGTTTCATATTTCTTACGGTCAAGCACTGCGCCATGTTTATCAAGTAACGTGAGCTTCCCATGCGCCTGCCACAGCACTGCCGGTGCGCGCTCGACGATCACAATCGCAATTCGGTTGGGCAGGTGCCGCGTGACCCGTGCCTGCTCCACTTCGGGAATCTGTTCGAGTGCGGCCTGCATTCCTGTCAGCGATACTTCCAGAATCGGCGCGCTGCGCGCAATGCCAAGCGCTTTTTCCAGTGCTTTTTTATCTGCCACTTCGCGCCCCTCAAGCGTTACTTCCTCCACACGGAAGCCGATATCTGCCGTAAGTGCGAAGAAGCCTTTGCGCCAGGCCGCCAGATGCTCCGCCGGGCGCGTGCCCATCACGCCATAGGTTGCAAGCAAGGCGTAAAGCGCGAGTGACGCAATGGCCAGAAGCCCCAGCCGCCTGATGATCACGCGGCGACGGTCGCGCGCTTTGCGGCGCAGCATCTCGGCCTGCATTTCGCGCCGGGTGCTGGCGCGAGAGGTTACCCGTGCGCGCTTTCTAGCCATCGAGCCGCGCTCCTTGCAGCAACCGTGCGACGAGCGCGTTAAAATCCATACCACACAGAGCCGCAATTTCGGGGGAAAGTGACAGCGGGGTCATGCCCGGCTGGGTATTGGTTTCGAGAATATAAAACTTCCCGTCGCCCGCCTCGTTATAACGGAAATCCGAGCGCGACAGGCCGCGGCAGCCAAGTGCGCGGTGGGCACGCAGCGCCAGCTCCATCACCTCATCGTATTTATCTTGCGGCAGGGGCGCGGGGCATAAATGCACCGACCCGCCTTCGGTATATTTATGTTCGTAATCATAAAATCCCTCACGGGTGCGGATTTCAGTGACCCCAAGCGGGGTATCATCCAGCACCGCCACGGTGATTTCACGTCCGGGAATATACTGTTCCACCATCGCCGAAGCGCCATAATTCCAGTTTGCTTCGGTGAAGAAAAAATCATCATTCGGGAATAGAAGTTTCACTCCCACGCTTGAACCCTCATTAGCGGGTTTCACCACGTAGGGACGCGCCATCACATCACGTTTCAGGATTTCTTCTCTGGTAAAAACGCCGCCCTGCGCGCAGGGAATGCCGGCAGCGGCAAAAATTTTCTTCGCCATCGGCTTGTCCATGGCCAGTGCCGAGGCCAGCACGCCCGAATGGGTGTAAGGAATACGCAGAAGCTCAAGCAGCCCTTGAATACAGCCATCTTCACCGAAGCGGCCATGAAGGGCGTTAAATACCACTTCCGGCTTCTCGCGCATCAAGATAGCGGCAATATCGGGCGTCACATCAATTTCAACCACCTCATGGCCGAGCGCGCGGCAGGCCTTGGCCACAGCTGCGCCGGAGCTGAGCGAGACCTCGCGCTCCACCGACCACCCCCCCATCAACACGGCCACACGCATAGTGATGCGTCACCTTTTAGATGCCACAGATTGCACGCACTTGCCGATGGGATTTTTTTAATTACGGTAGATTCTAGCGTGCAAAAACGCGGCTGGCAATGGGTATCCGCGCCAGTAAGTACCGCAAGCGGTTAACCCGTTGCCGACTGTGCTGCCGGTTGAGTTGCCGGGATTGTGCCATCGGTCTCCGGCCTGGTGAGGTGGGCGTCAATATCCGCAATAGTGATAAAGAGCGCTTTGGCATTATCGCGGTTCACCTGATTGTTTGAGTCGATATGGGTATAGAAATAGCGGCTGGCGGTGATAGTGCGGTGCATGACCTGCATATTGAAGGGCTTGAGGATATAGCCGCGTGCGCCCAGCGCTTTGGCGCGTTTGAAATCTTCTTCTGAAGTGCTGCCCGTCATAATCACCACAAAACATTTTGGGCGGATGGTGAGAAGTTCCGGCAGCAGGTCAAGCCCGTTACCATCGGGTAAGTTGATATCAAGCAGCACCAGATCGGGGTTTAAGGTTTTGAAATGCTCGCGCGCCTCGGCAATGGTGACAGCGTTATGGCGCTGCACTTTGGCCTGAGTATAGTTGGAAAGACTTTGTGCGGCGCACATGCGGTGCGTGCGGTTATCTTCCACAATCAACACACTGATGATTTCACTTGGGCGTGCGATCATAAACTACCTAACTTAGCGTTGCATAAGCGTGAAGGACATCTTCCAGCGCCACCCGTAAAGGTGCCATCTGCGGGGCGATAGATTCGAGCGACCCTTGCGTTTTGAGGGCTTCGCGCGCTGCGAGTTCAATGGTTCTGGCAGATTCCGCCAGTTGCATTGCTCCCATCTGTTTTGCGGAAGATTTGAGGGTATGAGCGGGCAGTACCACCGATTCCGCATTGCCGGTGGCGATACCCTCTTCAATCTGCTGCACGTAGCTTGCACTATCTTCCAGAAAATAGCTGAGCAGTTCGGTGAACTTATTGCCCATCATCGCACGTACTTCGCCAAGCGTAGCCTGATCCATAACCGGAAGTTGAGTGGCAAGCGGTGGCATCGGAGCAGGTTGAGACATCTTCAGCGGTTCCTTTAGGTGGCGTTGGCTGATGGCTTACGCCCCGTGCCGGAGCAGTGCCTGAGCTTCTGATACGATGAGATATTGTAAGACGCGCATACACCGCCGACAAGGCGGGAGAGATAGCAAAGTGCGAAAGAGATTAGCGACATTCCAGCTCGATGTTTTTTTTAATATAGCCAGTTTTTAACCAGAATGCTACTAAAACAAGATATTGTTTTAGTTAAATTAATCGCAAATTCTAGCGATTTTTTATCGCGGAAAAACAATAGCGTGGAACATGGTGTGAAGGAGGAGGGGGCGGGGCTATTTGTGGATATTACGGCACAGGCTTATTTATCTTTATCTGTGGCAACAATGCAACTTATAGGGGCTTTTATAATTGAAAGCTCAACCTTCAGATGCAATTCACGTTTTGTAAACTATTCTACCCTATAAAAGATAGATAACAGCGCCCGCTCAGGAAAGAAAAAACTGCATGATACAGGCTATAGCACGCTGGTTTCGCCGCCGCTCCATCCGTGGCCGGTTGATTATTCTGATTATCGGCATCACCTGGGCGGCACTTTCCATCACCAACCTGACTGAGATGGGGATTGATTATGTCAATCTCAAGCGTGATGGCCGCGAGCGCGCGGATACGCTGGCCGAGCTGACAGGACGCAGCGTTTCTCCGGCACTTAAAAGCGGCGATATTCAGGCCGCTGGCGAAACGCTGGCCATGCTCGCCTATCAGCCGGATGTAACGATGGCCTGCATCTATGGAACGGATAAAAAACTTCGTATCACCTATCCGGCGCAACAGCTGGTAAGCAAGGGCAAGCCTGTTTGTCCTGAGCGGAAAGATCTGCTGACTGGTGCCAGAATGGAATGGAGAAGCCATCTGGTGCTGCATGATATTCAAGTGAAAGCTGTACCGGTAGGCTGGCTGGCACTGCGTTATGATATGACGCGCGCCTATGCAGATTTTCTCCACCGCGAAATTATTTCGTTCATGCTGGCCTTCATCTCGCTCGGCTTTGCGTATCTGTGTGCCTATTACAGCGACCGGCTCATCAGCCGACCGCTCAAGGCACTGGCGGCTGCGGCACGCGAATTCTCCCTTACCAAGAACTACACTCAGCGCCTGCGCAAGACATCAGACGATGAAACCGGCATGCTGATTGATGCGTTTAACGAGATGATCGACGCGATCCAGAAGAACGAGGCCGAGTTGAAACATGCCATGGCCAAGGCGGATGAGGCCAGCAAGCTCAAGGGCGAATTTCTGGCCAATATGAGCCATGAAATCCGCACGCCCATGAATGGTATTATCGGTATGACGGAATTGCTGCTTGAGACGCGGCTGACCACCCGTCAGCAGAATTTTGCCCACACTGTCATCAGCTCAGCTGAGGCGCTGCTGTCAATTATCAATGACATTCTTGATGTGTCAAAAATTGAATCGGGCAAACTCGATCTTGAGCCGATTCCTTTCGATCTTATGACTGTTGTTGAAGAAACGGTTCAGATGCTCTCCATCAAAGCGCGCGAGAAAACAGTGGAGCTGATCGTGCGTTATGTACCCGGTACGCCGCAGCATCTGATTGGCGACCCCGGCCGGGTGCGGCAGATTCTGTATAATCTGGTGGGCAACGCGATTAAATTTACCCATAAAGGCTATGTGATGGTGACGGTGGAAACCGCCTATCCGGCCCTGTCCGGTGCGGCGCATGTGAAAATTTCCGTTACCGATACCGGGATAGGGATTCCGCAGGAAGTCCGCCGCAAGATTTTTGAAAAATTCTCACAGGCTGATGCTTCAACCACCCGCAAATTCGGCGGCACGGGGCTTGGACTTTCCATCTGCCAGCAGCTGGTGAAAATGATGGGCGGAAAAATCGGTGTTGAAAGTGAATATGGCAAAGGCTCGACGTTCTGGTTCACTCTTGTGCTCAAGCCCGATCAGGAATCACACGAGCTGCTGCCCAGCCCCGAAAGCCTGAAGGGACTCCAGATATTAGTGGTAGATGATGTGCATGCCAACTGCACATTGATTTCCGAGCGACTGGAATCCATCGGTATGCATTCGACATCCTGTGCAAATGGCGAAAAAGCCCTCGAACTTTTGAATGCTGCCGCGGTCGCCGGAAGGCCTTTTGATATAGTACTGCTGGATTATCTGATGCCGGGGATGGACGGGGAAATGCTGGGCAAGACTATCAAAGCCACGCCTGCGCTTGCGGCGACTACCCTCATCATGCTTACCTCTGCGGGGGCGGCGGGCTTTACGCGCCAGTTCCGCGAAGCGGGGTTTAATGGCTATCTTGGTAAGCCCGTGCGCGCGCAGGAGCTGATCGAGTTGATTGCGGCCGTGCGCGAGGAAACCCAGCGCGGCAATACCGGTGTGATGATCACGGCAGATGATCTGGTGAAAAAACGCGCCGCCGCGATGAGTTTCCGCGATCTTAAATTCACCTCGCCGCGCATTTTACTCGCAGACGATAACCGCGTGAATCAGGGGATGACCGCGGAGATGCTTGAGTCTGCCCATTGCCGGGTAGAGATTGTCGCTAACGGCCAGCAGGCGCTCGACAGGGTCAAAGAAGGCGGCATTGATATGGTGCTGATGGATTGTGAAATGCCGGTGATGGACGGGTTCGAGGCCACACGCGCCATTACCCGCTGGAAGGAGGAAAAGGATATTTCCGGCCTGCCGGTGATTGCGCTCACGGGTAATGACCTGAAAGGTGACCGCGAACGGTGCCTTGCCGCCGGTATGCAGGATTATCTCACCAAGCCCATCCGCAAGAATCATCTGATACGTATGGTGGCCAAATGGCTGCCTGATTTTGTAGCGGATGGTGGGGGCGTGGAGGAAAATCTGCGGTTCGATGGCTACCAGCTTCTGCTGGTTGAGGATAATCGCATCAACGCATCACTGGCCATTGCGATTTTAAGCGATCTCGGGTTTGCCGTCACCCATGTGAGTGACGGCAGCAAAGCGCTTGCCGCGGCCGAGAAAGATGCGTTTGATCTGATTCTGATGGATTGCCAGATGCCGGTGATGGACGGTTTTGAAGCCACCCGCCGCCTGCGCGAGATGATGCAGCGGGGCGTGGTAAATAGCTGCCCCATTATTGCGCTCACCGCCAACGCCATGAAGGGCGACCGCGAACAATGCCTTGCCGCCGGCATGCAGGATTACCTCACCAAGCCTATCAAGAAAATGCAACTCGTGAGCGCGCTGGCGCAGTGGTTAAAACCGGTGATTTCTCCCTCGCATCTTTCATCCAAGCCGCCAGCGCCAGAGGGATTTGATCTTGAGGTGCTGCATAGCTACCGCGAAGTGATGGGCGAGAAATTCAGCAAAATCATCACTTATTTCATTGAGGATACCGCGCGGCTTGTCGCTCGTTTGGGGGAGGCTGTGCACGCTCAACGCTTAAATGAAATTCAGACTATTGCACACACGATCAAAAACACCTCAGCCGCGATTGGCGCGATGGATTTTTCTGATATTGCACGGGCGCTCGAAGAAGATGCGCGTCGCCGCCTGACGAGTGGTGATGGTAACACCGCTATCCCCGCGCATCATCAGGAGCGGTTGGAAATCAGCTTCAAAAACGCCGAACTGTATCTGCGCACACATATTCTCGCGTGACTGCACCCTCCAGTCAAACGGCTATAAAGAGCGATGTTTTGTCCACACGCACGCAAAAATAATTGCCTGTATGCGCTCATCATGCACAAATGCTTGCCGGCATATTCGCAGGCATGACACACTGAAAAAATGGATTGCTTCGCCCTGAAATAACAAAGGCTGATAATGCGGCGTAATAGTATAAAAATTTTATTAGTACTGTTGATGCTGGCGCTTGCAATGCCAGCAGAAGTACTGGCCGCGCGTGGAAACGCAAAGTCTGCGCCGCGTACAGGCACCGCCGATCCGCGCTACGCTTCTTATGTCCTTGATGCCACCACTGGCGAAGTGCTGCATGCGCAGCATGCGGATGCCCGGCGCTACCCAGCATCACTCACCAAAATGATGACGCTCTATCTGCTGTTTGAGGCGCTCGAGAAGGGCCAGGTTAAAATGAATACGCGCATGCCGGTTTCGGCTTATGCAGCCTCGCAGCCCCAGACCAATATCAGCCTTTCCACCGCCGATAAAGTGCCGGTGGAAACGGC
>CANHAG010000066.1 GCA_947458525.1 Rhodospirillaceae bacterium
CCAAGATAAGGAGCTTCTGGAACAACAGGCACAGTTTGAGCATGAGGTGGCGCGTGCAGCCCATGCTCTGGCAACGGGCAGCAGCAAAGGGTTTACCTATCAAGGCAGGACAGATCATGCCGGGCCGAATCTTTATTCGCCGGAACGGATGATGTTATGGTTCGCAACCTTAAGCCATATGGAACATAGAAAGCCCGTGGAAGGGCAGGAAAAAATTGGCATTTCGGTGATTGCAGAGGAACTGGCAAGCTCAAAAGGCGCGCAATTACTGCTCGATAAATTCGCGAAGAACGTCACCACCATTCTAGCAACGTTAGGCATTGATAAGAACGATTGTATCATTCGTTGGGGTCAGCCGGGGTCACATTTCTGGCATCTCTCTAAAGATGCAGCCAATGGCCGACCATACGACATCATCAATTTTGATATCAAAAAAACCCTGCTGCTGGGGGATATGGTTCAGCAGGTAATGGTGCATGAGCTTGGGCATTATCTTTATGATACAAAATATCCGGAGCGGCTGGAGAAACTCAATACTCAGATCATGGCGTTGCAAGCCAAAGTGAATAATGGGGGGATGCTCTCGGAGGATGAACAAAAAACATTGGTGCGCGCAAATTATGAACGCAGTCTCTACCATAACATTTGGAATGCGGCGGCGGATAATGCGGTAGATCATGCGAGCCATGTGGTAAGCGCCGGCGACCAGCCGCGCTATGGCTACCAGCTACTCCCGGCGCTACTGGTCAATTTTATCACATTGCGTGGACAGGGTTCCAACATCAGACACTTTCAAGAGAAAGGACCAATGACGGACCAAGTGTTAGCGGAAATGGGTAATGATGCAGGTGCGCAGCTGAGGAATCTCCAAGGTGCTCTGTATCAGATTTCTTCCTTCATCCATGGGCAGCTTGATAATCCAGCCGATAAACAGGCCTTCCTTAAGCGCCTGCCGGAGGTGGGTATCTACACGCAGTTGCTTCAGAATGCCGAACATCCCCGGTGGAGCGGCGAGCAATGTTTCTGGGATTTATATGATAAATGCGAGCGTATCGCGCATGCCATTCCTGATCCCCGGTTGATGAGTGACCCGGCGGCATGGAAAGCCGCGCGTGATGAAGCGCAGCAAACGCGCAACCAGATCCACGAAGAAATTTTCACATACTATGCTCTGCCGCTGGTTGAGCAGCAAATGGACAAACAAAAATCCATGCAGGAGATGGTAGATGCTTTGGCAGAAAATGGCAGCCAGATGCCGGGAGAAGGAATTCCCATCAACATTCCTGGCACAGGCGGGGGTATGGGAACCATCCCCGTTTTTGTTCCAACCAGTCCGGGTTCAACCGCGCCCGAAAAACCCGGCGAAGGCATTGGCGCAGGTAAAAGCGTAGGCGCGCATGAGAAAGACGGCGGAAATGGCGAAAACGAGCACGACCCCGAAGCGCTAAACGGCCAAGGGGAAAAACCAAGCCCAAAGATCGGCCAATTGCCTTCCGGCACACCCAAACCGTCTCAAGCGAAAGGAGCTGGGAGGGCAACGGACGCTATTGCCACGATAAACCTTGGGGATGGCCGGACACTCGAGCAACTGAAGGAGGATCCGCTCTTTGAGCAAGCCATTGAGCAGGCAAAAGATCGTTTATACCGAATCATGGAGCATTTTGCAGTTCCTGTAAAAAGCATTTCCAACGATGCGACAGAATTTTTGCCAAGCGACGACCCGGCTGGTCGCTTAAGTCATGACGCGGTAATTTCTTATGCGCTTAGTAAAACAAAAGAGCTGCCAAGGTTCTTCCGCGATGATGTAACTTCTCATATTCCCCCGGTAGGCGATCTTGTTTTTGCACTGGATACTTCTGGTTCGATGGGCTGGGGCAAGGGCAGTAATGCGGAATACGTAATAAAAAGTACCGCTATACTCATGCTGGCGATTCAGCGGTTTAACGAAGAGCGCGCTTCAGAGCAGTTATCGCACATGGGGGCGTATGTATTGCTGTGGGGAAATGGTAAGCCAACATTTCTAGGCAAGCCCTACGACGCGCAGCAGCAGGATGAAATTTTACTGAAAATGGATGAGGTGCTTGCGCGTGTGTTTGCAGGAAAGTCCATAGATTCACTGCACGGAGGCACTGAACTTAAGGGCACATTCAAGGATATTCTGCACGAGTATGCGCAGCATCGTCCTGACTCTGGCGCGTTCACACCGGCCCAGGCGCGCGGGCCGGTGCTTATGTTGATTGGTAGTGACGGCGCGGTGTATGATATGGACAGCGTTCCTTTGTCTGGCATTTTACAGGCGATGCCATCGCTTACAGTGGATAGTATGTTGACGGATGGTGCAGACTCCAACCTCCACCAGGCATTACTCTCAGCGAATCGAGCGGAAGCATATCAGGCGCCTGTCAATGTGCATATGGATACTCCACAGCAGATTCTACCATCCATGTTAGAATGGATAGAGAATCGTGCGGAAACATTCCAAACCGCAGTGCCCTGGGGGGCGCACTACGACACGTTCACCGAAGGCGATGTAGCAGAACAGGCAGGTGAAGCATTGCGCGCATTCAGAGATAAAAGCTTTGCGGGTCGCCTTGCCGTTTCCAGAGAAAAATCAGATTCACCCCCAACCATTAAACATTAACAGCATCACACTGAAGGAGAGTAACATGAAACCACTATTCAAACCGGTAGAGAGGCGCCATGGCATTGCCATGCATAACCCCGAAACTGGGAAATATTGGCACTTTGCAACCCGCCCCGGTTTTTCCTTACCACTGGTGGATCATGAGGATGGCGTTGATCCCTTTGAACGTTTTCAGGGCGTCATGGCGCGTCGTAGCCCTGCTCCCTGTATGATGCAGGCGCTCAACAATATCTTTTCATCGGTCGCCAAGTGTGAAGTTGATAGCGGATTGCCAGAACCCTACCGCACACGGCTGCATGTGCTGCTTGGCGATCCGGGTGTGGGCAAAACGCAACTTGCGCATGTACTTGGCAATGCCATGGGCTGGGATGTGTTCTCCATCCCCCCGGGATCGGGTGGCGGCAATCTGGATGAGCTGATTCAAGAAACACAGTTTGGCTCAACGACAGCCACCAGCGTGATGGAACAAGTCAATGCTCAATTGCTCAATGCATCTGAAGACGCACCACTGGTAAGGCTTTTGAAAAGCAAAAAGTTGCTTGACCAGACCACCAATGTAAACGGTCAAAAATTATTCCAATTGAATATTGAAGAAATCACTAAAGAAGGCGGCATTGCAACACTACAAGAGATTGCATCGGTGGCGTTGCCACACGCCGTGCAGAACGATGCTCCAATCACCTATCGCCCCGGGCGATTGCTTAAAAAACTGCTTGAAGCAAAACAGACGGGCATGCCTACCGTCATTCTAGTGGATGAAATCAACCGCTACAAAAACTTCGGCAGCCGCATGCAGAATCTCTATGAGGTGCTGGCGGGAACGCTGGATAAATGCTCGGTGGTAAGTACGGATGACCAGGGCAACCCCAAAGAGTACGAGTTCACCCGCAAGGATCTTGAGCATGTCATTCTTTTGGGTACTGGCAACATTCCTGATGCAAAGAAAGAACCCGAAGCCCGCCAGCTTTCTGATTCGTTGGATTCACGTATTGGCGTGAAACCAGTTGAAATGCGGTTTACTGCTGCCGACTATGCACACAGGCTTTGTCAGGACCATCTTGGATTAGCCCTTACGACCTATTTTGAAGCCGATAGAGTTCGCTACGAAAGTGACCCTGTGGCCGCCGCCGAGTATTTTAGTGGGTTGCTGATGAAAGGTCGCACCCCAGCAGAGCAGAAACAACATTCGCACATAGGAACGCAACAACTCTTGCAACAGGCCGGTAGCATTAAAGAAGGCGCAGAGCTTTTGGGCAATGTATATTTTGAATTGCAGGAACTATGTGCCGGTCGCAATAAAGACCTCAATCCGGAACTTAAAAAAGCCATGCGTGAATTGCCGCCATTTGGCCCTCGTCAGGTGCAGAATCCTCTCGCTCAATGGGCGTTTAGCTTGCCAGATAATCCGGATTTTATTGTTGATGAATCGCCATCACAATTCAATCTCGGTTCGCGCATGACCAATGCGTTGCTGTGCTGGATTGATGCAAAATTCCCGGCTAATAGGGGGCTGGATCAGACACGCCAGCATATTGCAGAGATACTGGTAGAAAACCGGGTGCTTTCGGCGCAAGAAGCGGCAAAGAGATTTGGCGCCGATCGTCAGGCAGAACTGCAAAGATCTGAGCCGCAAGGCAAAAAAGTGGCGGAGCTGATTAACGTCAACCAAGCCATTGGCCGTGATGCGGAGCTGGAAGCAGCGCAGGCATTGCTGTTCGACATTGCCAAGGCCAAAGGGTATGTCGTAGAGGACGTGCTTCCCGATCAGTTATTCAATAAACAGGCGGTGGCCGGCATGCTCGATGAATATGAGCGTCTGGCTGAGCGGGAAAGGGAGCAACCAGACGGCCAGATAGTGATGCCGGATCTGGTGAAAGAAGCGACAGGAACATTTACGTTAAAGGTGTTGAAAGGCGGGGTGCGGCCAGCACAAGGTGATTATACCAAAAACACTTCCCCACAAGCCCACATGCTTGAGCAGCAATTACTGTTCATGATGACCAAGCACGGGGGTGATTTATCAGAATTCTTTATTAAAAAACCACCTGCCGACACCTTCACGCTTGGACAAGATGAGCAGACTTCAGAGCCGCTAAAGACTAGATCTTTTATGGGCTTCTTTAAAAAACCATCTGCCGACAGTATTCAGGTGGGTGATAAGGCAGCATTACCTTCGGACAGTTCGAAAACTATCGCTTCACTTAAACAAGGTGAAGCGGCGCAGCTTGAAGCGGCTCAATCCATAGAGGATGAGGGTAAGAAGCAAGAGGCGATAGCGCGAATAAAAGCCGATTTTGAAAAAAGAATTAAAGACGTCACCACGAAAGATTACCAGAAAAATTACGCGCTGGTGGCGGGTGACCATGCGTCTGGCATTGGTGTTGCGACCATCATTTTAAGTGTGCCGCAGGACAAGAAAAGTCCTAACAAAGGTTTTACGCTGCTGCGCGATAAAGACCCCGCAGATGACACGAAGCCGCCGCGTTATGTGCTGATTGGTGATGTGGATATCAACCAGAAGGTGAAAGATTACCTTCGTAAAATCCACGTTGAATATGTGAACACGGCCGCGAAGGATGGCCCGCAGCAGTTAAACGATACGCTGCACTCCTTTATTGGGGTTGGAGCCTCGCGGCTTCTGGAAAAGACAAAACCAGATGGCACCCCCTTAAGTGACACAGAGAAAGTGGAGGCTATCACGGACTATGAAACCACATGGCGCACTGCTCTGGCCGATAAATTTAGCCTTCACGAAGTGAAGGGTCAGGGCACGCTTTTGAACCATGAAGCAATGGAACAATTGCGGAAAGCTATGGACACATTGAAGGACCCAAAAGCACGTTACGATGCTGCGATTAAGGCCGGTGTAGGGGTAGGAGAGGCAGCCCATAACATGCACCCGGATAAACCCCAACATGAGCGCATTCTGGATCGTCTGGTGGCAACCACGAGCTTTAACATTACGCACGGCCATTTCCACCCACAGGCTGCGGCTCAGATCACGCCACCACCCCAAGCCATGACCCGCTAACCCATAGGAGAGTTTTTATGACATTTAACATTGCCCAATTCAAAGAGTCACTCAAAGCCATGTCGCCCGATGAACGCAGGGCGGCGGAAAATAAACTGCTTGCTGACTATGCCCGCCATGCGGCATTTGGCCGACCGCTTGCCAGCGCCGGGCTATCGCGGGTGTTTGTGGTTGCTGCCGGCATGGAAGAAAATGCCCTGGCGGAAGATGCCGATATAGTCTCCATCCGCTCGCTCGAGCATTTCAAGGCGGCGCTTGAAAACCGCGGCCATCCGCTGCTGCTTGTTCGCACCGGCACCGATATCGCCGAGCAGCAGATCTATGATCTGCTCGAAACCTGCGTGGCAGAAAAAACCATATTTATCGCACGCTAACCATGAGCAGAAACGAATTATGGCGCTTACCTTTCCAGCAGGTTACAAATCAGCCAACCCGCAGGCAGCCGCGCGCACGGAGGAGTTTTTTGAACTGGGTGAGAAATATACGACACCGGATGCTAAGCTCATTAAACTGGTCAAGCAAGGCATCTGCCTTGAGGCGAGGAATCATTTAGGCCGTACCGCGCTGCACTTGGCGGCCCGCAGTGGCCATACCGCCACCGCCCAGGCACTGCTGGCGGCAGGGGCGGAGATTGAGGCGAGAGATAACAGGGGCTATACCGCGCTGATCTTGGCGTCCCGTCATGGCGGTGCCGCCACCGCCACCGCTCAGGCCCTGCTGACTGCCGGGGCGGAGATTGAGGCGAGGAATAAGAGTGGCCGTACCGCGCTGCATTGGGCGGCCATAAATCTCTATACCGTCACCGCCAAGGCCCTGCTGGAGCGCGGTGCCAATATCTATGCCCGGGATAATGATGGCAAAAGACTGATTGATAATGAGGCAGTCTCTGACCATGTGGAATCATTGCAGCAAGGCTATGCTAAATTTGTGGCCAGCGGGAAACCGCCAGAGAATGCGGCGGCGGTCTATCGCCTGCTGGCCGCCACCCCGCTGCTGGACGACACAGCCCCGGTGGACAGGATCGGCAACCTCACCCGCATCATGGCGCATGCACAGTGGGCGGATAAAACCAAACCCGCCGCAATCCTGAGCGAGATGGCGGCAGATGGTAGCATCACCCCCGAACAGGCGCGGGGCATCTATCAGCACCATATCGCCACCCCTGCCGCCCGGCGCACCCACTCCCCAAACACCGGGAGGGGACGATGA
>CANHAG010000067.1 GCA_947458525.1 Rhodospirillaceae bacterium
ATGGGGATGGTGGCGTCAATCAGCACCACCACCACCTGCGCATATTGCAAGGCGCGCACCGTATCGGCTACGGCGAGTTTTTCGACCTTATCCTGAATATTGGCACGTTTGCGCATTCCGGCCGTATCCACGAGTTTCAGCGCCTGCCCGCGATGGGTAAAATCAATCGCAATCGCGTCGCGGGTGATGCCGGGTTCAGCGCCCGTAAGCAACCGTTCCTCCCCCACTAGCGCGTTGATGAGGGTGGATTTGCCGGCATTAGGCCGGCCGATAATGGCAATCGAGAGTGGTGCCTGATGCGTGGTGTGTGGTGCGGTTTTTTCGGTTTCTTCCGGTACGGTTTTTTTCACTTTTCTTGGGCGTTTGGGTTGGTCTTCCGCGCGTGCCACCTGCCAGCTGCCACCTGCCATGTTCTTAATGGCCTCATACAACTCCCCCATCCCCTCGCCATGTTCGGCAGAAATAAGGGCGATGGTGTCAAACCCCAGCGAATAAAGGTCGCTCAGTCCCTGACGTGCGGCGGCGCCTTCGGCTTTATTGCCCACCAGAATCACCGACTTGCCCGATGCCCGCAGCAGCTGGGCAAAATGCCGATCCACCGGGGTGATGCCTGCGCGGATATCCACCAGCATGAGGAGCAGATCCGCCTCGCGTATGGCTTCTTCGGTTTGCTTGCGCATGCGGGCGGTGAGTGTGTGTTCCGCCGCTTCTTCAAGCCCTGCCGTATCCATGAGGGTGAAGTCGAGATCCCCAAGGCTTCCCTGACCATAGCGCCGGTCTCGGGTAACGCCCGGCCGGTCATCCACCAGCGCCAGCTTCTTGCCGACCAGCCGGTTAAACAGCGTTGATTTGCCCACATTCGGCCGACCGATAATGGCGAGGACTGGCATCATGCTATCACCGGTACGCATACAGCGTGGCGTCTTCCGTCACCAGATAGAGCGTGCCGTTTACGATGATGGGTGTGGCGGCAATGCCCGAGGGAAGATCGATCGGCTCACGCGCCGTGCCGTCGGCGGTGGAAAATTGCAGCAGATCCCCCTCAGCGGAAGCAACAAGCACGCGCCCACCGGCGAGCACCGGGCCGTAAAGTGTGGGCGTGACATCCCGCCCCTTATCGGTCTGTTTCAGCCCGGTTACCCAGCGCACCATGCCGTCGCGCTTGAACAGCGCCGCAAGCTCGTGTTCAATCGTCAGCACAAAAAGCGCATTGCCCGATGCCCAGGGTGTTTCATGCGCACCCAGCCGCTGGCTCCAGAGCGGGCGGCCATTTATCAGGGCATTGGCCATCATCACCCCACCGGCACTTACTACATACACCACCCCGTCCTGCACCACGGGCGTTGCGTCAATACCGCTGAAGGTGGAGGCGGCACGGGTGCGTGTGGGGGTGCCCACTGAATCTTCCCACAGCACGTTGCCGGTGGTGAGGCGCAGCGCCACAATCTGGCCGGAGGAATAGGCGCCAATCACCAGATCTTCGGCAATCACCGGTGAGGTGCCGGAGAAAAACCCAGCCGCTTCACGAATGCCGCGATGCGCCCAGATCGGCCCGCCTTTTTCTGTATCAAACGCGAGGGTCTGGTTATCTGCGGTAAGCACCACCACGATGCCACCTTTCACCGCCGGGGCGCCGCGCACGGGCGCGCCTACATTGCTGCGCCAGCGCTGCTTGCCGGTAGCCGCATCCAGCGCCACGAGGCGGCCATAGCCGGTGGTGGCGTAGAGTGTGCCTGCGTCATAGGCGAGGCCGCCACCCAGAATTTCCTGCGCGTCTTCTTCGGTCGCCGCGTTACTCACCCAGCGTTTATCGCTGATATCACCAAGAGCATGGGCGGAGATGAAGCCCGCTGCATCCATAGCATAGAGCGTACCTTCGGCAGCGATCGGGGCAACCGCGTCGCCGGTGCCGAAATCATTTCCTTCGCCAATACTGGCGCTGTCCTGCCGCGTGAGTGTTTTTGGCAGTGCTGGCACCCCGCCCGCCATGGCGGCTGAGGGCGAGCGCCAGGCGTCATTCGCCGAGGCTTCTGGAACATCCACCGGCGTGCGCTGGCTTTCTTCATTTGGCTTTAGAAGTGTGTCGCTTGCCAGCACTTCGTAACGTTCGCCGGGTATGCGCTTGATCTCGGGTGGGTCACCGCCCATCCAGCTTGGAATTTCGCAGGCGGAAACCAGCATAAGCGCGAGCACAGAAGCATAGGCGCGCCGGGTCATGGTGTGGTTCCCTGTTTTTTCTGGTTGCGCATCACCGCCCCCCAGCTGCCTGATTGCTGGCGGATGAGTGCAGGGGTTTCAGCGTTTGATTGCAGCTGGTCAAGCAGCGCCTTCGCTTCACGGGTATTGCCTTCCTGCCAGAGGCGGGCAGCGTTCAACTGCATCAGCACCGGCGCAAGCGGGGAAGGGGTATCGCCGTGGCAAACCGGGGGGATACCAGCATTACTGCCAAGGCTTATCAGATGCAGACAGGCCTGATCGCGCCAGTAAAGATCATGGCCTTCGGGCGCAATCACGATATTCTGCAGCACGCGCGTGGCGGCTTTGGTTTTTTTCTGCGCCATGAGCGCGCGCGCCTGCCAGAGCTTCACCACATCTGCCAGTGAGCCGCGCGCCTGATGCCGCAGCTGCTCGAATTTTTTAGCCGCAACCGCAAATTCCTCGCGCTGGTAATGCGCCTGCGCCTCAGCAAAGGCGAGGGTGGCAGCCTCGGCCTGCTGGCGCTGATAATGCCGCCAGACACTGTTACCCGCAGTGACCAGCACCAGCATCAGCGCGGCAGCAAACACCGGCCAGCGATAGTGCTGCCAGAGCCGGTGCAGCCGGTCGGCGCGCACCGCGTCATTCACTTCACGAATCAGTACATCATCCTCGGCCATGCGTTACTCCCATTCAATCGTGGCGGGGGGCTTGCTTGTAATATCATAGACCACCCGGTTAATGCCACGTACTTCATTGACGATACGCACGGCAATCGCGTGGAGGATATCGCTTGGGAAATGGAATACATCCGCCGTCATACCGTCGGTCGAGGTGACAGCACGCAGCGCGCAGACATATTCATAGGTGCGGGCATCGCCCATCACCCCCACCGTGCGCACGGGCAGGAGCACGGCAAAGGCCTGCCAGATTTTGTCGTAAAGCCCGTGGCGGCGCAGTTCTTCGAGATACACCGCATCCGCTTTCCTGAGCAGTTCCAGCTTCTCGCGGGTGATGTCACCGGGGATGCGAATGGCAAGGCCGGGTCCCGGAAACGGGTGGCGGTGAACGAGGTCATGAGCAATACCCAGCGCCTCGCCCAGCGCACGCACTTCATCCTTGAAGAGCTCACGCAGGGGTTCGATAAGTGCCAGCTTCATCCGCGCCGGAAGCCCCCCGACATTATGGTGCGATTTGATGGTGACAGAGGGACCGCCATGGAAAGAGACGGACTCAATCACATCCGGGTAGAGTGTGCCCTGGGCGAGAAAGGCCGCATCCGGAAACTGGCTGGCCTCATGCTCGAATACTTCAATGAAGGTCTCGCCGATGATTTTACGCTTGCGTTCCGGGTCACTCACCCCGCTGAGCCGCTGTAAGAACAACATGCTCGCATCCACATAGGTGAGGGGGATGTTATATTCCTCCACAAAGCGGCGATGGACTTCCTCGCCCTCCTTCAATCGCAACATGCCGGTATCCACAAAAATCGAGATCAGCTGATCGCCGATGGCTTCGTGCAGCAGCTTGGCGACAACGGAAGAATCCACCCCGCCACTCACCCCGCAAATCACTTTCTTATTACCCACCTGCGCGCGGATGGCGGCGATCGCTTCGCTGCGGAAAGCGCCCATCGTCCAGTCGCCCTCAGCCCCGCAAATCTCGCGCACAAAGCGCGCGATGATTCTGGCGCCGTCGGGCGTGTGCACTACTTCCGGGTGGAATTGCAGCCCGTAAATTCTGCGCGCCTCATCAGCAATCGCCGCATAGGGGGCAGACTCCGTACGGGCGATGACGGTGAAGCCGGGCGGGAGCTGATCTACCTTGTCGCCGTGGCTCATCCAGACCTGGGGCTGCTGGCCTTTTTTCCAGATCTCGTGGGTGAGGGAAGAGTCTTCCACCACCTCCAGCTGCGCCCGGCCGAATTCACGTGTGGTGCCGGGGGTGACGCGGCCACCCAGAAGAGAGCAGATGAGCTGCTCGCCATAACAAATGCCAAGCACAGGCAGGCCGAGGGCGAAAATCCCCGCATCAACGCGTGGTGAAAAATTTTCATGCACCGAGGCAGGGCCGCCGGAAAGAATCATACCGCAAGCGCCAAATGCCTTGATTTCTGATAAGGAAACCGTGCAGGGGCGGATTTCCGAATACACCCCCGCCTCGCGCACACGCCTTGCGATGAGCTGTGTCACCTGCGAGCCGAAATCAAGAATCAGAATACGCTGATGCGCCACCCAAGCCCCCGGTCAAATGATGGGCGGTTCTAGCCTGAAGTGCTTGCGCTGTATAGGGGATTTGTAAGTTTTTTCAGGCATGAGTGACGGGCGCATCATTTTACACTTCGGTATTTAGGCATAGGTTTTCCCATTCCTGAAGCTCAGTTACGCTGAGCGTCTGGATAAGGGGTAAGGCGCGTGTAGCGCTGGTGGCACGGCGCAGGCTGTCGCCCTCAAGGGCGGGGGTATGGGCGGCGATTTCAGCCATTTCCGCCATTACACCGTTACAATGCAGCACAAGATCACAGCCTGAATTGAGCGTGGCTTGGGTGCGCGCGGCATAGGTGCCGGTGAGCGCTTTCATCGAGAGATCATCGCTCATCAAAAGCCCGTCAAACCCGATTTTCTGTCGGATATAGCGGATGACAACCGGGGAATGGGTGGCGCAGTGCGCCCCATCAAGCGCGGTGTAGCGTATATGCGCCGTCATCCCCAACGGCAGGTCGCGTAGCGCCCGAAAAGGCGCAAAATCGGTGCGTTCGAGCAGTTCGAGTGGTGCATCCACCACGGGCAATTCATAGTGACTATCCGCCATCGCCCGCCCATGGCCGGGAATATGTTTGAGCACCGGCAGAATACCGCCCGCCATCAACCCCTCTGCCTGAGCGCGGGCGAGGGGGGTGACTTCCTCCGCCGTCAGTCCAAATGCGCGGTCGCCGATTATATCGTGGCTGCCGGGCGTGGGAATATCTGCCAGTGGCGCGCAATCAGTGGTGATGCCAAGGGCTGCAAGCTCCGCTGCCATAACCCTTGCATTCAGCCGCACCGCATCAGGAGTTTTGAAGAAACGTGCGGGCGGGTATCTGCGCCAGTGCGGCGGTTTCAGGCGCGCTGCGCGCCCGCCTTCCTGATCAATCAGGATGGAAGCGAAGGGATGTTTGAGAAGCGAACGGATTTCGTAAATAAGGGTGCGAAGCTGTGCTGGTTCATAGCAATTACGTGCAAAAAGAATCACGCCGTAGGGCTGTTCGCGCTGTAAAAATTCCTGCTCCACCGCCGTAAGGCGTGCGCCCGCTACCCCGCAAATGAAGGCTTTCGCGCTCACCTACTTACCGGCATAGAAACAGGATTGCCCCTTGGCGCTCAGCGCGGTGCAGGCACTTTTCGCCGCCTCCGCCGAGGCAAAACCAGATGCGCGCAGGCGGTAAAATGTCCCATTGGGCAGATCAGCACGTAGAATCACAAAGCTGTGATTCCCAAGAATTTCGGCATGTTTTGCGCGTGCTTTTTTCCAGTAATTCTCAGCCTCAGCCTGCGACTTAAACGCCCCCAGCTGAATTTTGAACGCGCCCGTAGCAGGCGCAGGCTTGGCCTTTACCTGTGCTGCGGGTGTGGGCAAAATAGGCTCTGCGGGTGCTTCTTTCGGTGCCACCACCATAGGAGGTGATGCGGGTGGTGAAGCAGGTGGTGCTGCGGGAGGTGGTGGTGGCGTTTCCTGAGTCGCCTCCTTCACGTGCGCTTCACGGGCGGAGATTTCGTTTTTCGCCAGCTGGGCGTTAATTTCCGCTTCCGCAGTATCCGGTTTTTTCAGCGTATCATTGACCCATGTTTTAGTCTGGCTTTCTTCCTGCGCTATCGGCTCTTCCGGTGCGGCCAGCAAGTGTTCAACTTTTTTAGATTCACTCCCAGCGCCCGGTGCAATAGCGTCGTAAATCGTTTTATCCTGATTGGGGAAAGAGGCACCACCCGGCTCCTCGGGCGCGACTTTGATCGGTGTTTCATCCGCGTTAATCACCACCAGAGAGGAGGAATCATCCTCCTGCGCGCGGTATGCATACCAGGCCAGCGCCACAAACCCAACAAGCGCAATCGCCAGCACCAGCCACGAAATCGGCAACCCGGTGCGGGCAGATCTTTCTTCATTTTCCGTGAAATCATCAAACTCGTCAAAATCGGCTCTCATTCGCGCAGCTCCTTAACCGGTGTAACGCCACAAATCGCAAGGCCTGAGGCTAGCACCAGCGCCACCGCCCGCGCAAGCGCTAATCGTGCCGTGGTGGTGGGCGCATCCTCCGGTCGGATGAAACGCAAGCCAGAGTCCTGCTGGCCGCTGTTCCACAGGCCATGAAATGTACCGGCCAGCTCCTGCAGGTAATAAATGACGCGGTGCGGCTCATAGGCAAGCGCCGCCTGCTCCACCGCCCGCGGCCAGACGGCCAGACGCTTGATGAGAGCCAGTTCCGCCGGGTGGGTGAGGGGTGCCAGCGCCGCTCTACCAAGCGTGGCGGATGCGGCAAGTGCCGTCGGCATCTGCGCCTCAGCCAGCCGGAGCAGCGAATAGCAGCGCGCATGGGCATATTGCACATAAAAAACCGGATTATCCTTCGATTGCTCCTTCACTTTTTCAAGGTCGAACTCCATGACCATATCGCTTTTGCGCATGAGCATGACAAAGCGCAGAATATCTCTCC